>QIAK01000029.1:22344-24489 GCA_003225515.1 Acidobacteriota bacterium
CCGCTGGTGCCGTCCAGCAATCGTCAGACAAGCCTCTGCCAGTCATGAACTATTCCAAGCCGGTATCGCACTTCCCGAATCCTATTGGACCGTACACCGCGCGGCACCTGGCTCCGCCTAATCTCGCGAACACCGCCCGTATCGACGGGTTGATGCATGATGGCAAGTTGTATCTGTCGCTCAATGATGCTATTGCACTAGCTCTGGAAAACAATCTCGACATCGCAATCGCCCGCTATAACCTGAATATCGCTGATACGGACGTCCTGCGCGCCCGCGCCGGGGCTCAAATCCTGGGTGTGAATACCGGTATCGTGCAGAACACTCCTGGAGGTGGTGTCGGCGGACTCGGCTCTCAGGTCGGCTCCGGCACCGGAGGAACTACGCTTGGCGCAGGCGGAGCTGGCGCAGGCGCTGGCGGTTTGGTAGGTTCCACCCTCGGCCTCCCACAACCTTTCATCACCAGCTTCGACCCCATACTGACGGGGAACTACCAGAGTGACCACGCCACGTTCGTTCCGACCAGTCCATTTCAAGGAACCTACTCGGGGACGACAACCGCGAACTTCAACTACATCCAGGGCTTTCACTGGGGAACCAACTTGTCCGTCGGGTTCAATAATACGCGGACCACCACGAATAGCGGTTTCACGACAGTAAGCCCCGCATTGAACTCAGGCTTCCAATTCAGACTAACCCAACATCTGCTGCAGGGATTCGGGTTGGCCGCGAACACCCGCTACATCACAATCTCAAAAAATAACCGTGAACTCTCGGATGTGGCCTTCCGTCTTCAAGTCATCACAACTGTGGATCAGATCGAGAACATGTATTGGGATCTCGTCTACGCCTATGAGAACCTGCGGGTGAAACAGGAATCGCTTACTTTCTCGGAGAAGACGCTGTCGGATACGAAGAAGCAGGTGGAAATCGGCAGCCTCGCGCCAATTGAGTCAGTGCGTGCCCAAAGCACGGTGGCCGCGGATCAGCAGGCGCTTACTGTGGCCAAGACCAACCTGCAACTGCAGCAGTTGCTGGTGAAGAACGCGCTCAGCCGGACGCTGCACGATCCAGTCCTTGCCGGGGCCGAAGTCATTCCAACGTCCACCCTGGAAGTTCCCGCCGACGAACAAATTCAGCCCACCGAAGACCTGGTGAATGATGCTCTTCGCCATCGCGCTGAACTCGTGGAATCGAGAATCCAGTTGAACAGCCAGGAAACCAGCAACAAAGCTGTGCGCAGTGCACTATTACCGACGTTGGACCTTTTTGCGTACTATGGCGGCTCGGGCGTCGGAGGCTCACAGAACCCGGCAAACGTCTGCCAAACTCCTGACCAGCCGTTCTGCGCTTCGGCCACTCCCAATCCCAATTTCTCTCAGTCTCCGCTCGCACCCTCGACTGGTTACACTTCGACCTTGAACCAACTCGTCAACTCCACCGCTCCTGACAAGGGTTTGGGCTTGCAGCTCAATATTCCGCTGCGTAATCGGGCTGGTCAGGCAACTCAGATCCGCTCAGAACTGGAATATCGCCAGTTAGAGATGGCGCTTCAGCAAACCGAAAACAAAATCAGCATTGAAGTGCGCAATGCTCAATTCGGTGTGGAACAGAACCGCGCCAGCGTGGCGTCCGCCCAGGCTGCGGTCGATTACGCCAAACAGTCCCTCGAAGCCGAGCAAAAGAAGTATCAGTTCGGCACATCGACTACGACTGCCGTCCTGCAGAACCGAAGCGCGTTGGCTACGGCTGAATCGACTCTACTTTCCGCGATGGCCGCTTATGAGAAGTCGCGAGTCGAACTCGACCGGGCCGTCGGCACTCTGCTTGACCACAACGCCATTAGTGTTGACGATGCCGCGCGAGGTCAGGTGACACGCATGCCGAACGTTCCATATGTCGCTCCGCGGAAGGACCTGCCATCCACGACGCCATCGATTCAACCGCAGCAGTAAAGACTCTGCACGCACCCGACGCCGCTGTCTCCATCGACAGCGGCGTTTCTTTCTGCACTCTTGGCGCCACAATTCTTTACAATCTCGTACACTCCTCGTGAAACTTCTCCCGCTAAGATGAAGTAACGCTTTGTCACGTTTGGCATCCAAATTGGCATCACCAGAGTCCTGTTTGCAAGACGGCATGCCC
>QIAK01000495.1:0-2374 GCA_003225515.1 Acidobacteriota bacterium
CCAAAATCTTCTCCAGCTTTTGCTTCAGGATGACCTCTGCGGGGGAACGCCCTTGGCGTCGAAGCCATGACAGAAAGTCCTTCATTTTGACTTCATGCTTTACGGGTGGCTGTTGGACAAGAACACTCACAGTAGTGAGCCCCTCGCCGATGTCTCCTACCCAATTGTCCCGCTGCAAGGCCGCGAGAGCCGTTGCAATCGCTTCAAAGAGCGTCTCCGCAGTGACCTCTATGGAGTGCTCAACATCTTGAATGTCCTTCACCGCAACTGTGCAGTTTCGCAGAACCACGCGGACGAGCGTAACATATTCGCCTTTTCTTCGCTAGCGTGAGACCACATGTTCACAATGGGCGAAACTCTCCCAGGCGATCCGATAACAGGAGACTGCAGGACGAACATTTCTCTGACCATC
This sequence comes from Acidobacteriota bacterium, assembly GCA_003225515.1. Lineage (GTDB taxonomy): Bacteria > Acidobacteriota > Terriglobia > Terriglobales > Acidobacteriaceae > Sulfotelmatobacter. The sequence continues at coordinate 413 of QIAK01000495.1, forward strand.
GCATTTCACAACCTGCCCCGCGAAGAATATGCTGCCAAGAGATGTCTTCAATTAATAGGTAGCGAGGTTAAGAAATGGCATTCGAGAAGTTCAATTGGAACAGGATTGAGACATTGGGACTGTACGTATCCGCCTTAGCATTTGTTGTATGGAAGGTGGTGACCACAATTGTGCCAACCGCGAATACGCCACGGTCTCAGTCGGCTCAGGTCGCGCTACTCGGCACAGTGATATTGGCCACACTTTATTACCTCATCAAACAGCTCGAAAGACTGGGCTTGAATGCTCAACAACCGCAATCCTTTGGATCGTTCGCAATAGCATTCCGCGAATGGCTAAAGGACGTTACCCGTGTGGACGAAATGATGATCTGTGCATACACGTCGCACACATTCCGAGAGCATCTGTGGGCCGATCGGACACACATGAGTAATGTGCGCCTGCTCCTGTTCTATCCGACCGATGATTTTCCCAATATCGAAGGCAAGCCAGACCAAAGCGTGAGCAGCATTCAGACGACTATCGATTCCTGGAAGCAGATGAAAAAAGATGGCTTGATCGACAATCTCGAGATCAAGCAAAAGAGGTACAACGCGTCGCTGTTTTTCGCAATCGTGAACAAAAACAGAATGATTCATGGACTCCTATGGCCGAGAACCAATATGGGCGGGCTGGAACCGCACGAAGTATCTGTGTTCGGGCAAGAGAGCTCAAACATGCGCGAGCAAATCACTATATACACAGACTGGTTCAATGAGATGTGGGAGAGCACGCAGGTGAACAGTCCGTCCCAAACCGGACCAGCCTCAGCACGATGAATGACCATGTCACCTCGCTTCGGCTAAGCACATCGCGAGTTGTGAACGTTTGAAGAATCTCTAACCCGCTCTGAAGTGCCAAGGTGGCGATCTCTTCACAACTGGCTTCAGTCATCCCACGTGATGGGTCTGCCGGGTGCCTCACGCTGATGACTATAAGACCTCGTGGCGCGCAGAGCTTCGACAAGTTCTTCATGGCAAGGCTGCGTTGTGCAACACTCAGGTGCATCCAGACCGCACTGAGAAGAACCAAATCGAACTTATCATCTCTTGAAAGCACAAGAGTTAATTCGGGCAAGGAGTCGATTAACCATTCGATCTTCGAATTCGGATGCAGACGCTGCGCTTCGTAGACCATGTCTTGCGAGGAGTCTACAGCTAGAACTTGGAAACCAGAATTTGCGAGTGCATTTGCATCACGACCCGACCCACACCCGAGGTCAACTGCGACCGCAGCGTTCGATGGTAAGAGCGAGAACCAACATTCGTGAACTGTCCGAAAATCGACTGATTCGTATTGTTCACAAAGTTGGATCGCGTTACGCCCGGAATAGTCGTGTGACATTGTGCACCATTACAGTGAGAGCTCGATGGTAGTCATGATTCGACTTGTTCATGATCTTCGACGATCAACCCATCAGCCCAGCAATTGTTTCGCCACTTGAACGGCAGTTTCTAGCTGCGTGTCACGCCCTTCTCTTAAAGCATCCCGCGAGAGTTCGATTGAAAACTTTGGCACAATGCCATTGTTCTCCAGCATCCTTCCTTGCCAAGTCAGATAGCCGGCAACGGGCAGACCAAGAATGTATCCGTGGCCAACTTTGTAGGCACTGCCGCTCAATAGACGGCCCGGAGTCTTCGTTCCCACGATGGTGGCCAGATTATTTTCCTCTGCAAACGCTGAGACCATCTCGCCGGCGCTCGCCGTGTGCTCGTTTACCAGCAACACGACGCGCCCGTGGAACCGTCGCTGGCCGAGTCCTTCGGTGACCACGAGGATCGATTTTTCAACGAAGGCATATCGCGCGGCTAGCCATATGAGAGTTGCCTTGTGGGACGGAATCCGTCCGAATCGGGTCAGTTCCTCACGTCGATAACCGCGCTCCCGACGTTTTCGCGTGAGACTGTAGCCCACCTCCAGCTT
>QIAK01000495.1:2393-2884 GCA_003225515.1 Acidobacteriota bacterium
AACGATGAGCCGACTGCATCCGTCGAGTGCGGCGATGCCGCGATCGATGTCTTTCGCTACGTCGATTCCGATGGCGCCCGGAAACATCGCGACTCTCAGCAATCCGATTTCATCGCTGAGCCTTTCAGTGGTGACCGCCTGCGGCGCCGTAACCGGGTGCTTCTGGGACTTGGGCATCGGCAATTGAACGTTCACCTTCTGCACTTCGCCGTGGAGCTTTTCAATTAAAAGGCTCGCCGATTCGCCAACTGAGAACGTCAGATCGTTTGGCGGGCGAACCTCCCGTCCACCGCATTCGAGCAAAAGATCGCCCGGCCGTATGCCGGCCGCGAACGCTGGTCCCCCTTGATGTACGTCTTGGAACATCCAGCGCTCGCTTCCGTTGACACTGATCCGCTGTAGGGTCGCGTTGATGGCGTGACGAGCGGGAATGTTTCGCATCCCAGCATGGCGAAAGCCGGTGTGGCTAGTCTTGAGTTCTGCTACTAATT
>QIAK01000548.1 GCA_003225515.1 Acidobacteriota bacterium
GGACCCAGGTTCTTGCCGAACAAACATCGCCAAGGGATAAATTAAACAGGAAAATATCAAGCCCACCAAGACCAACACAATCTTCAGCGCACGTTCTCGACGCATGTTAACAATCCTAAAGTTCACATTCTAGTGAGCGTGCCGCTGGGCATGGTCACCACGACCTTGCCGCTGGTAGCAAATCATTGTCTTTGTTCATGTTTTAATCGTCGCCGGGCCAACGGGAACTCTGTTCTCATATATATGACGACAATTGGTGGTAACGTGAAGTGAACCTGCGAACGCTTCAAGATCAGAGGTGTGTATACATCGCTTAATTCCAGTCCGACAACGGATGAGCCGTGTGGAGATGCTGGAGCTGCGATAAACATAATTACCCCTTGATCCTTGTGAACTGCTGTACTTGTGTTCCCCTGAAAGGTTGTTCTGAGGCTCTGTGCAGGAATACTGACGACGTAATCGTCAGGAAAATTATGTCTCCATTCTTACAACGCGAGTTTTCCACAAGCACTTCCATGATCTGTGACATCTGTCACAGACTTTCATAGCGTGCTTAGGAATAAGATTCTGCGAGTGGAGATTAAAACCAAGGTTTTCGCGCGATACGACCTTGAACTTGCGCTTATAGAGGCATTGGATCGGGCATATTATTCCAAATCAGCCCCAACCTCTGCCGAGCGCGCAATTATCACAAACGACAGGAAAAATTGGCAAAACTCTGCGCTCAACTCTATACAGAACTTGACCGGTTGAAAAGGGAATAGCAGCCTCACGCTGCAAAAAAGTCGCTTTGGGACTGAAGTATTTCGGTTTGCCGCCATTGGAACCAGACGAGCGCGTTCATAACCTACAGGCTCGTGCACGTTGTGCGAGCACCTACGATGAATTTCTTGGAGGACTTCAGGAATAAGCCCCGGAAGCCTTGCAGACTCTCGGGGCCTTTCATTGCGACGGCGAAATTCTTAAATAACTTTGCAGTACCACGTGACTCAGCCCGGACAATGAGGCCACGCTCACTTTAAAAAAAAGAGCGAAAAACCGATCTTCCTTTGCACGACGTGAGCGTTGGCAATCCTCAACAAATATGAACCAACTATTTTGCGCTGTACCAATCAGACTTCCCGCGTCCGGTTTTCGTAACAGCGGCGCAGTGACTTCGTAACGAGGTCCCTGATCGAACTCGCCACATCTGACACTCGCGGACCATTCCAATCTTGTCAGTCTGTCATAATGGCGAAAATTCTAGATGTGCGGTGCGCCGGTTCGCTCCAGTGCCTCACGGAAATGCTGTCATCCTGTAGCGAGATGCGATTCAATTTGTCGAACGGAGACTGGCTGCAAGCTCAACAGCCCGAAGAGCACAGTCCCGAATCTGGTACGGCAGTCGGGTCGTGGCTGTGAATGCCCCTCCCGCGTCAACCGTTGCCTGTATCGGATTCGGCCAGCGCTGATGGATTGCCCGAACGGTTCCTGCTGTCCACCAGCGGCCTGCGACTTGCTCGAGAAAGGCAGGTAAGTTCGATCGAGGGGTAGCGTTCCATTGTTTCAAAACGGCTCTGGCAAGCCAGCGTGGTAGCTTTCTCGTCCGCTCAAATGCCGGCGTCCCTTCCGTTGCCGCACCGAGCAGCCGATTAGCGAGAGCAAGCGAGGACAGAATCCAGTCCGCACGTCTCTCGTTCTTTCCCAAGCAGAGGTCCCAATCGAAGTTCGAGGGACGGGACTCAAGGGCGGCGGCAACATCGCAGAGCCAAAGTGGACGCCATGCGCCGTGTTTAAGCATATGCAGGCAGAGAATTCGTAAGTGGTCCTCGGCGCCTAGCACTCGTATTTCGGGCCTTCCCAAATTCACTACTTGGGAAGGCCCGAAATACGAGTGCTAGGCGCCGAGGACCACTTACGAATTCTCTGCCTGCATATGGCGAGACGCATAGATCGATATCGCCGCAAGGGCGTAGCCCGGCCTCAGGGTAAACTCGGGCAATCGCCCAACCTTTAATGAGAATTGGTTCGATTCCCGACGAGCGCAACGCACTGAATACGTTGCCGATTTCAGCTTCGTATTCTGCTGCTTGAACGGCGTAGCGAAGGTAGGTTATGTAGAGTCGCCGCAGCGAAAACGACAGAGTCTCTGGTGACAGGTGCCGCACTCGCCACCAGCCGAGGGCTCCTGCGCCAGACTTGAGAAGCAATGGGGCGGCAGATGCGACCTTTGCAGCAGGAATTTCTAGCTTCGGCGGAAAGCGCCGCCATATACCCGCGAGTATAGTCGCGACGGTGCCCCCGTTAGAATGAAGACAATCCATTTCGAAATTGCCAGCTCCTCAACCGTTCCCCCTGTGGCTCCTCGCGGGTTTGCTCGCAGGCGAAGGGGCGGCCGAAGCGCTCGGGACAAGTATAGACGTCAGCATTGGCAATCCTACCGATGCGCCGATGCCTATTCTCTTTACTAGTTCCCGCCGCGAGATCATGCCCCTGCCATTCAGAGCCGAGCCCTCATTGCGCAGCAATCCGGACTCATCAAACTGCTGTAACACTGTTCGGACCAAGTCTTCGTCCCGTTCCAAGGTGCGCGCAATCTCCGCTATGTTCCTCTGTCCGTCGCAAAGTTTCCAGACAGCGGATGCAATGGGATTCAGGCAGTGAGCACGCCTCGTTTTTCGGTCATACAAGACCACTTCATCCGTGAGATCGCGAACGATGAGATCGGTCCGAACTGGAATCACTCCTTGACCTTCATTTTCCATTTTTGTCCCTCTTACTTGCTGTGATATTACAAGCGGATGTTAACGACCGGACTAGGTCAGTTACCAATCTAGATGTTGCGCAATCCAATCGGTGACCTCTTTGGCGTCGCCACGTGCACTTTCGACCACGCCCGCGCTGCTGATCGCCTTTCCCAAGGTCCTCATCGCCAACTCCGGATAGCGTCGAGCCGCAAGAGTATTTTTGATTAAACCCAGCATTCCATGGCCAGGCGACATGATCCTGGGGCACCAGTGCGCACTCCCCTCGTAGTGCGTTAGAATCACGAGGCCAACCGAAACAGATTTGTCCCCGGTTGGAGCACCGAATTGGTGTGGCGCGATTTTCTTCACGCCCTCCTTAATCCTGACTGACAAAGCTCTGGGAAACGGATGCACTCTTCCATCGGAATCGAGCACTGAAAACTCATCGGAATAGTAAGTGGCACCAGCTTCCAAAAGCGCTTGAACCAGAGTCGTTTTTCCACTATGACTCTCCCCCGGAATAATGATGGCTTGCCCCTTCCAAGCGACCGCTCCTGCGTGCACGAAAAGTCGGGCACGGGTGGTGCGACCGACGTAAAAATCCAGGTCTGACTGGAGTGCTTCGTAGAGTTCGTCCCATGACATCGCGTTGCCGAGCGCCTGACCATTGGCGAAAAGGAAGTAGCCATTGCGCTGTCCATCGGGGACAGCCCGGTGATTGCCCCCAATCACCGAATAAAGGCGTTGAACCTGCATCGACTGTCCGGGCTCCCACCCCGCCGGAAGTCGGTTAATCAGCGGATCCAGGAACTCGCGTGCGTTTACGCGCAGTCCAATTCGAAGTCCAAAAATGGTGAACGTGGCTCCTGCTGCCCAAGGCATTCGATTAAGCCTCTGCAGTTCGAGCGATTTCCCTTGCACCCAGGGCGTGGCTGCCTCCATCACGACTCCTCTCCGCCTAGCGAGTTTTCCACATGGGAATCGAGTACGATGTGCTCAGGATTCATTTGTTTTCCTTGCCGGGCTCTGTTTGTCTCTCTGGGCATACTCGTAGTGCCTCATTCGAATGTAATCGAAGACAGACTGGGCAAGATCCTCGCACTTCGTATCGCGATCACAGCACGGGGCGTGCCATACGATTGAGTACATGCGCAGTTCACTCTAACGACTCCTTTATGCAAAGTTTAGGCTTTCAGGTTCCAACTCGCCATTCTTGAGCGCTGGTCAGTCCTCTTCCAGA
>QIAK01000549.1 GCA_003225515.1 Acidobacteriota bacterium
TACGCGTTTGTGGATGGCTATCTTGTCGTCGCGTCGAGCCGCGAGACAGCCCTCCAGACGATTCGACTCCAGCGGTCCGGCGAATCGTTGAGCAAGTCTAAGAAATTCCTGCCGGCGCTGCCGCCCGGCAACTTGGCGGAAGTTTCGGCCCTGCTTTATGAGGATCCGATGGCCATGGCGGCGATCAGCATGGGGCGGGTGTCGCCTGAAATTGCGAGTCTGTTGCCGGCATCGCGGCCGGATTTTGCGCCCGCGGTGATCGCCGCATACGGCGAACCGACCGCACTTCGTGAGGCCAGCCGCAGCGGAGGAGTTGACGCGGGGGTGATTCTGATAGGAGCGGCGGTAGCAATTCCCAACCTGCTGCGGGCGAGAATCGCGGCCAATGAGTCCGCAGCTGTGGCCATGACTCGCACCGTGAATACTGCACAAATCACGTATTCCGCCGCATTTCCACATCGGGGATATGCGCGCGATCTCGCGTCGCTCGGCCCTGATCCAAATAATCCGTCTGACTCGACGCCCGAGCATGGGAACTTTGTTGATGCCACGCTTGGCAATGCCAGTTGTACCGGAACGGCGTGGTGTGAGAAGTCCGGTTACCGTTTCAAAATTACGGCCACCTGCAAGCAACGGCCCTGCACTGATTACACCGTGCTTGCCACACCGATCAGCACCAGCACTGGAACGCGAAGTTTTTGCTCGACCTCGGATCGAGTAATCCGGTTCAAGACCACCACTCCGTTAACCTCCCCGATCAGCGCATCGGAATGTTTGAAGTGGGCGCCGCTACAATAGTCGCCCAAAAACCACGAAGCCCCTCACGCAGGAGGCCTAACGTAAAAGCCCCCGGATGATACCCGAGGGCTCAGACTAACCGAACTTTTTCAATCTGCAATCTACAATCTCAAATCTCTTCCCTAGTGCCTGTTAGATTCTTCCTTGGCCAGTTTCACTTTTGCGGCGTCCAACTTTTGTTGGACCTTGGCAAAGGCATCGGTATCGACCTCGGCCTGGACAGTCCTGTTCCACTCCTGCACGGCGCGATCCCAGTGAGCGGCGGCCAGCTTGAGGCGACCGGTTTTCTGGTAGAGATCCCCGAGATGCTCCTGCACAGTCGGATCGGTGCTCATGTGCGATTCGGCTTTAGTCAGATTCTCTTCGGCCTGCTCATACTTCCCCAGTTTGAAATAGGCCCAGCCGAGCGAGTCCAGATATGCTCGAAGCTCAAAGCCTGTTTGATGTAGTTGAGCGATTCTTCCAGCTTCACGCCGCGATCGGCATTCATATACCCCAGATAGTTGAGCGTAGCGGCGGCCTGCGGATCGGTAGGCGGAGTCGTGGCAAGAACTTTCTTGAATTCGATTTCGGCCTGATCGAAATTCTTTTGACGCTGGTACAGGTCGCCTCTGAGGAAAGAAACGTAAGCCTTCTCGTCGGGCTTGGTCGAGAGCTCTTCGGCCTTGGCAAGCGCCGCCAGAGCATCGTCATAGCGTTTTGCGCGCGTGTAGATGATTCCCAGCCGAACATAAATTTCGCGATCTTCTGGCCCACCCTTCAACAGTGAGCGAATGTCAGCGACGGACTTGTCGATTTCGCCTGTGTCGGCGAGTTGCGCATCGAGCACCATGCGAAGTTCGCGATCATCGGGCATTCTCTTGACCGCTTCTTTGGCGGCGGCTGTGGCTTGCGGCCACTGCTTGGCCTCGCGATACGTATCGATAATTTCCTGGTAGCCGCTGCGGGCGTTTTCGTTGCCCAGGGTCAGCATCTTGCGGAAGGTGTCGACTGCTGCAGGATAGTTTTCCTGCTCGCGATAGACCATGCCGAGCCGCTCGATGAAGATAGCGCGATTGTTGCGGTCGGCCTGGCTCGATCCCGTTTCAGCTTTTTCGGTGCGCTTCAACAGATCCTGCAACAGCTTGATGGCATCGTCGTAGCGGCCCTGCGCCTGATAAACCGAGGCCATGCTGTAAGGCACGTCCATGGTATCTGGAACCAGGGTTCCAGCCCGCTTCAGATTTTCCAGGGCAAGATCGTACTTGGCCTGGCGGCGATAAATCTCGGCCATGCGGACATAGGTTTGCGCGTCTTCAGGATTAGAGTCGGCGATGACTTTGTATTGCTCGAGAGCGGCCTCAAGTTGTCCGTCATTCAACAGGTTCTCGGCCAATCCGCGGATGGCATCGAGATTGTCGCGGTCGAGCATGATCGCATGGCGGAAAGCATCGATAGCGCTCTTGTAATCCTTACGCTGCTCGTACGCAGCGCCCAGCGCGGAGTACAGCTTGGCAGAGCGTCCGGAGTCGGGGATCGAACTCAGCACCTTGAGCGCGTGCGCGGTGTCGCCCTCGTCGGTATAGAGCATGGCCAGCGTAGTCACGGCTTCTTCCGAATTCGGGTCCAGCTTGATTGCAGTCCTGAGCTCGCCTTCCGCTTTCTGCAGGTCGGTGTTGAGCCGGTAGAGACGGCCGAGCAGCAAGTGGTCGTCAACGCTCTCAGGATCAAGTCTCGTAATCTGCTCGTACTGATCGATGGCCAACTTCAAAATGTTGTCGGAGCCGGAACCACCGGGCATGTCCCCCAGCGAACGCAGATAAATGCGGCCCAGAAGCTTGTGAGCCTCCAGATTCTTAGGATCACGCCGAATGATGTCTTGTGCTTCCTTTACCGCGTCAGCAATGCGGCCCGTCTTCACGTAGAGTTCAGCCAGTCCAGCCGTCAAGAATTCGGATGAGGGGTCAGCCTCAATGGCAAGGCGGTATTCCTCAGTCGCTTTGCTGGCCAAGTCACTGCGGCCATAGGCAGTAACCATCTCCTCATACATGTGCGCCAGGGTGTAATGGTAGTAAGCCGCCGCGTGATCGACTTTGCGGGGCGCGGCCTGAGCCGGCTTGGAATCAGGGCTGGCGGCGGGGGATGGCGAAGAGGCCGGGCTGATTTGGGCAACAGCGGCGGATGCAGCCACTGAAATCATTAAAAAAAGATGAAAAATTCTGTTCATTCTAGACCTGATGCGCTGGAAGCGCGTTTCCGAAACCTCAGCTTGTTTGGATGCTAAGCCGCCGGGGAAAAGGTGCTTTTATTCTAACCCGAGGATGAGGCGGATGACGAAAAACACGGCCGCCTGCTGGGACGCCTACGCAACCGGAAGGTCAGGGACTGGCAGAGTGTCAAGTTATATAGAAAACAGTGTTGATTGTTGATTTCTTGGTAATGGCTAAGTTTGGCTCGCTCAGCGAACGCTGCTGGTAGCGGCTCAATTTGAGTTTCTCAGCGTTCTCTGCGGTTTCCTGGTTCTCAACCGATAATCAAATCGGTAGTGGCTCAATTTCAAAAATCAGCAATAACTCAATGCCGGAAGTGGCGGACTCCCGTGAATAGCATAGCTAACCCGAGGCGGTCGGCGGCTTCGATCACTTCAGGATCGCGCTGCGAGCCGCCCGGCTGGATAATTGCCGTCGCTCCGGCTTTGGCGATTTCTTCCACGCCGTCAGGAAACGGGAAGAACGCGTCGCTGGCCGCGACGGTACCCTGTAAAGGCAGTTGAGCTTTCATTGCGCCAAT
>QIAK01000030.1:0-370 GCA_003225515.1 Acidobacteriota bacterium
AAGCATTGCAGTGACCGATAACTATGGCAAGTTTCTCGACCGGGCCGAACTCGATTTCGTCATCGGGCATGAACTGGGGCACGTGAAGGGAAAGCATGGCCGCAAGAAGCTTTTAATAGTGACGACTGTTTTCGCCACACTTGCCGTCATTTGCTTCTTCTTCCCTCCTGCCTTGACTCGATTCCGCCCTGTCCTCGATTTCTTCCTGCTGTTGACGCCAATGCTGACGGTTTACTCTTTCTCCAGACGCTTTGAGTATGCTGCCGACAAGAGCAGTGTCGAATTCACGCACGACGCCAATGCGGCGATTCGTGCGCTCGGCAACCTGTACGATTTCACTCAGGCACCCACCCGCTGTAACAGGATTACT
>QIAK01000030.1:647-17192 GCA_003225515.1 Acidobacteriota bacterium
TTATGGTGTAGATCGAGATTGGCTTTGTGGTGGATGCCGCTTGGCATCCAGCAAGTGTGAAAGCGTAGCCATTGTCGGTTTGGTCTTGTATCAGTAATCTCGTGATTTCCTCCGTGTGATGCAGTTGAGAGAGTGTGCATGTGTAGCCAAGCTCTGGATGAAGCTTGGCGAACTCGGCCTCGGCTGCGGAAATCACTCTCACTCGGCCAATAGCGGAGTCCATATATCCAAGCATCATCAAGCCTCGTACCGTTCTGACCGCGAAGAACCCGAGAACGCACACGGCAGCAACAATGATGAGAAGAGAGATTCTTTTCACCTTCGGTCTTTGAGTTTGCAATGGAATCGCTTCGGCCATATCTGAAAATGCTCCGCTGCAGCTTACTGACTTAATTTATGAAGGGGTGACAAAAAACCACACGATCCCGGCGAAGGCTGCGACAGCGAACCCTGTCTCGATGCTCATCCAGAGCACGTATGCTGCTTTGTTCTCTACGAGGCCAACACTGTGCCATCCTCGATAGAAGTAGACAGAAAGCGCAACGACTGAGAGCAGCAGCCATAAGAACATGAGCACCAGTATCGGAATTGCGGCTACTGAGGAAATCTTCGAATCAACTGGGGACAGGATGAAAGCTGCTGACACGAGGATTAGCAGCCACCCTCAGAAAAGCACGGGGCCCCATTTGATTGATTTGAGCCTGATTCTCATGGCGGTAGAACGTAGAAATGATCCTAACTATGCAGGTTTTCTTTGAAAAATGCAGATGACCGATGTAATCAAACTGGGGGAAGTGAATCAGAGCCACGCCTTTGGCTGAACTATGCTGGAACCCCAAAAAATGCTGGTTAGGCCTGCACAAGCCGAACACCGTCAAAAGAAGCTAAGTCCTAGTTTTTTACGACGACATTGGAAAAGGTGAGAAACCAAAGGATAGATTTTGAGTCCGCTGCGTCTGCCAGTTCCGCCATCCCGGCGTGGGAAGGTTTTTTCTATTGTACGGCAGTGGTTGTAAATTTTGAATGTTGATCAGACGGGCTGCGGATTCTGTGCGGGAGTTGGGATCATTGGTAATTTCACGCGGAACGTCGACCCTTCGCCCGGCCGGCTTTCGACCACGATTGAGCCGCGGTGTTGTGTGACGATCCAGTGCGCGATGGCCAAGCCGAGGCCCACTCCACCCTGGGCACGGCTTCGGGCCTTGTCGACGCGATAGAAGCGTTCGAAGATCTTGCCCTGCTCTTCCTCATCTATGCCGATCCCTGAGTCTTGAACGGCGATGATCACGCTTTCCTCTGTTGATTCAAGCCATAGGCGCACCGAGCCCGGCGAGGGCGTGTACTTGAAGGCATTGTCGAGCAGGATATCGACCAGCCTTCGCAGCAGAGTCTCGTCACCCATCACGAAACAGCCGGGAGCGTCAGCATCTGTCCCGCCAATCGCTTCAGAGAACTGCACGTTCCGAACCAGCGCTACCTGCTGCCAGCCATCTGCTACCGCGCGAAGAGTCTGGCGCAAATCTATCGGCTGAGGATGGAGTGTCTCGCGGCCCGAGTCGGTACGAGCTAACGAGAGCAACTGTTCAATCAGAACAGTAGTGCGTTCCGCCTCCAGCAGGATGTGACGCAAGGACTCCGTGTATTCGGCTTCGGTGCGGGACCGGCGCAGCGCCAGTTCCGCCTCGGTGCGGATCAAAGAGATTGGCGTCCGTAATTCGTGGGAGGCATCGGCGGTAAATTGCGTGATGCGCAGAAACGCGGTCTCGATGCGGTCCAGCATTTCATTCAACGTGTCAGAGAGGCGCTGCAGTTCGTCGCCGGTCTCCAGTTTCTGAAGGCGGTTATTCAGGCTAGACCCTCCGACTTCGCGCGCGCTGCGCACCAGCGCATCCACGGGTGAAAGTGCCCTGCGGCTCAGCCAGTAGCCTCCTCCCGCAGCCGCGAGCAACACCAAAGGAGCGAACATCAGCAGATAGAGACGGAACAGATGGAGAGTTTCAACCGCATCATCGGCCTGAATTCCCATCTCGATGGTGTAAGTGTGTCCGTTTATGATGAGCTTCTGCAGGGCGAATCGGAAGGGACGTCCATCAATCTTGCGGCTTCGCATGACTGGCCGCCTGATTTGATCCGGCGGAAACAGCGCTGAAGGATGTGCCTGCAGAAATGCGGAACGATAAATCAGCTGATCATTTTCCGCGTAGACCTCAAGATAGTCGCCGGAATGTTCGGCGGTGTAAGTCTCAGTGACCTCTTCCTGCAGCTTGGCAAGCGGACGGTCCTTGGGTTGCGATTGCAGGAAGTTCTTTAAATCATCGACCTGCACTTCCAGACCATCATCGACCAGGTCATAGAGATTGTGGCGCAGGATGAACCACATGCCCGCGCCGAAGATGAGTTGCGCAAGAGCGAATATTGCCAAATACCAGAGCGTGAGGCGTGAGCCGATGGAGAATCTTCTCAGGCCCATCATGCCAGACCATCCGGACGAATCATATAGCCGACACCACGCACGGTATGAATCAGCTTGGCGCGGCCGGGCGGGTCAACTTTGTTGCGCAACAAGCGCATGAAAGCATCGAGCGTATTCTCTTCGATGTCGCGGTCAAATCCCCACACTGATTCGATGAGCGAGCGGCGGGATACGACTTTGCCGACGCGGTACATAAGGCGCTCCAGCAGATTGTATTCCGTGCGAGTCAGCGAGATACGCTGTTCGCCGCGCAAGACTTCCCTGCTGGCGGGATCGAGCACGAGGTCGGCAACTCGCAAACTGGTATCCTCTGAGACCAGAGCGCGCCTCTTCACCGCGCGCAACCGCGCCACCAGTTCATCAAACGAAAATGGCTTAGTCATGTAATCGTCGGCGCCCAGATCAAGCCCGCGAACAACGTCAGGCACAGCGTCGCGGGCCGTCAGCATGAGAATGGGAGTCCGAACTTTTTCCGCGCGCAGTCGCTTGGCCAGTTCGTACCCGCTGAGCTTGGGCATCATCACATCGAGAATAATGACGTCGAAATCATACGACTTCGCCATCGCCAGTCCCTCGGCGCCATCGAACGCGCAGGTCGCGGTATGGCCCTCCTCGGTCAGCCCTTTTCGGAGCAGGTCGGCCATGCGCACTTCGTCTTCCACGATCAGCAGTTTCATGGGCTTGGATTTTATGCCCTTCTCAGTTTAAGACTGCGCCCGGATTGTAATCCCGAATCTGAAGAAATTTTAACTTAGCGTTCATCCCTGCGTCACACGTCGACTCTAGCATTCTGCGTCATCGAGTCCTTTGCATTCCATTGGAACTGGAGAGAAGACGCGGAGCCGCTGTGGCTCGCGACCTCTCCTGATTCTTTATTTTCGACTAGTCCAGGGAGCTGATTTTATGAACCTGCATTCTTCTCGCTCGACCTTTCATCTACTCATGCGATTCACATCTGCCTTGGGGCTCGTCAGCCTGCTCATGTTAGCCGGAATACCGCGAGCTTATGCCCAGGTGGATCGCGCAGTTCTTGAGGGCACAGTCACGGATCAGACCGGCCGACTTGTGGTTGATGCAAAGGTTAAGGTTCTCGCGGTCGACACGGGATTGAGCGAAGAACAACCCACGAATTCGAGCGGCTACTACCGTTTTCCCGGTCTGGCGGTGGGCAGATATACAGTGACCACGATCGGCACCGGCTTCAAAGTAAAAGTTATGGATGACGTCATCCTTCGGGTCGGCCAAACGCGCACGCTGGATGTGCAGCTGGGAGTGGGAGCGATCAACGAGCAGATCGAAGTGAAGGCGAGCCAGTTAGAGAATCGTACTTCAGCCGAAGCGGCAACCGTGATCGATGTGGAACAAATCGCCAACCTGCCAAATAATGGACGCGACTGGGCGAGTTTCACGCTGCTCGCGCCCTTTGCGCAGGACGATGGCGGTGGCGATGAGCGCACCATCCGCTTCGCAGGGCGCGCGCGCGACGATAACAATTTCAGCTTCGACGGCGTAGATGCGGGAGGCATTCAGGAGCAAGCCCAAAAGTCGCAAACGCGTTTGCAGATTTCGCAGGATGCGATCGAAGAATACCGCGTGAACAGCGCCTTGTATGATGCGGAATATGGAACACAAGCAGGCGGCCAGATCGATGTGGTGACCAAGTCGGGCACCAACGACTGGCACGGTACTCTATTCGGCTACTTCCGTAACTCCGCTTTCGACGCGCGGAATTTCAACGACTACGATTTGAACGGGAATCCCGCCGTTCCTCCCTTCCGCATGGGCCAGTATGGATTGACCCTGGGCGGCCCTATTTCGAAGAACAAGACTTTCTTCTTCATCAGCTATGAAGGACTTCGGCAGTTGCAGTCGACAACGCAGACATTCACAGTACCCTCCGGTATCTGCTGCGGACAGCTCTCTTCCGGTCCTATCACCTCAGGATTTCAACAATACGTACTGAACAACTCGCCGCAGATGTGTTCCATCATGCAGGCGTACCCGTGGCGCGCGTCGGTCGGAACGATTGGAAATTGCTCTCCGCGCTTTACCTATCCGGACACTGCGTTTCAGGCAACGTCGGATCCCAATGCCGACCTGCTAACCGCCGCCACGCCCACGAAAGTGCATGAAGACACCTGGCTGGTAAGGATTGATCACAGATTCAATGAGAAGACTCTGATCTATGGTCGCGCCCAACGCGATATCAGCCTTGTCGATGCTCCCAATGGCAGCAGTCTTCCCGAGGACAAGCTACAAGTCATTAATCACCCGGCAAATTATCTGTTGGCGCTCGAGCATACTTTCACACCGCAGCTTTTCAACGAGGCCAAGATCTACGTCAACCGCTCTCCGTACCACAATCCGCAATCGAGCGCACTACCCTTTGCAGTCGATACCAACGGGGAGTTCGTGGGTCTGAACGACAATACTGCGGACATTGAAGTGGGAAGCACGTACGGAATCGTCGACAACCTGACCTGGACCCACGGGCGGCATGCCTTCAAGACCGGGATGGAGATTCGCCGGGTCCGACTCAATCAGGGCCAAACCTCGAATAATAACCTTGTGTTCGGGAGCCCAGACGCCATCGCGAGCGCTACGCTCGATAAGATCAAGTTCATTGCTCCGTGGTGCTGCCATGGGCTGCGGCGTACGTTCTACATGCCCTATTTCCAGGATGAATGGAAGGCGACGCCGACTCTCACTCTGACCGCGGGGCTGCGCTGGGAATACTACGGAGTCGCGCATGACGCGACCAACCGCACGACGGTCTTTGACTTCGATACGTTCCACGGCGTCTGCCTGGGATCTGGTTCGTTCAACGTGTTGCCGGTGCCGACAAGTTCCGGACCGATCAATACTCCCCCGTGCCCCACGAATCCAGCTTTGTACAATCCGAACTATAAGAACTTTGATCCCCGGCTTGCGTTGGCCTGGGCACCCGGTGCGCTGCGCGGGAAGACCGTCATTCGCGCCGGCTTCGGCATTTACCATGGCGCCGCACAGAACGACGATTTGAACGCGGGACTGGAGAGCGACACCTTTCGCGTATCGGTCGATAGCCCCGGTGCACTGCTCCCTGCTTACGAACAAACCACTCCGGATCTTTCGGGACTCGATGCATCGAAGACAGCCTCGCATCCTCGTGAACTGCAGCGGCAGGACCGGCGAGACCTTTATGCGGAAACCTGGGGGCTGACTATCGAGCAGCAACTGCCCGCTGAGTTCGTCTTTTCCGCGCAATATCTAGGAAGTCGCGGAGTGCGACTCTTTTCTCGCGGCGCTCTAAACCTGTGTACCGAGCCAGTTACCTTCAATCCGGTCACCAACGACTGCGTTCGCCCGCTGGACCAGTACTATCCCGACCCAAACAATCCGGATCCTTTTGGTTCGGTCGATAGAAAGAGCGATATTGGCGCCAGCACCTATCACGCTTTAGGGTTGGCCTTAGAGCGCCGCTTCAGCAAAGGACTTTCATTGCAATCGCGCTACACGTGGTCTCATTCCATCAACGACGGCTCTGTGGGTGGTGGTGAATCGAGCGGGCCGGAAAACGTCAACTGCCTGGAATGCGACAAAGGTCCAAGCGTGTTTGACGTGCGCCACAACTTCGTCCTCAATGCGGTCTATGACCTACCCTTTGGTCCCGGCAAGACTTTCCTGAGTGGTGCCGGGGCAATTGGCAAGGTTGTAGGTGGTTGGAGCCTGAGTACCATCGGGCTGTGGCACACGGGCCATCCCCTTACTGTGAAGATGGATCTGGGCGGCAGCATTGTTGGAGGGCCGTTCGATGGCTTTTCGCAAACTTATCTTCTGCCTGACGGCAACGACCAGACCGATCAGCGGCCTGACCTTATTCCGGGAGTTCCTCTGACTGTGCCGGGCGGCGGACGACACGGGGTGCCGCTGGTCAATGCTGCCGCTTTCCAAGCCCCGCCAGTCGACGCAAACGGCAACTTCGTTCGCTTTGGAAACTCCCCGAATGGCGTGTTTCGCGCCCTGAATAGCTGGCAAATTGATTTCGCGCTCACCAAAGAAACCAGGCTTACCGAGCGCGTTGGCATGGAATTCGCCGTGCAAGCGTTCAATATCTTCAATCACGTTCAGTTGGGCGATCCTGGCTCTCTGAATCTCGCCTATGATCCGACTGTGCCAGGTACGAATCTGTCGGTCCCCGGCGCCTTCGGCCTGATCAGCTCCACCAATAATTTCAACAGCAACAACGACAACGCTGCCTCGCCCAATACAGGCACCGGCTTGCCGCGGCAGATTCAGTTCATGGTTCGAGTCAGATTCTGATCGAAGCCTGGGCTTCAGGTTAATTTCAGGCACGCTCTCTACATTTGTGGTTGAGGATGAATCAATGCTGAATGGAAAATTCTGTCTGGCAACCGCTTTACTTCTGATCTGTGCCATCTCCGCCGCGGCCGCACAGTCCGGCGGATACTCCGTTACCAAGAAAATTCCGATCCCAGGCTCGGGCAGTTGGGACTATCTCACCATCGACGAAGGCGCGCGCCGTTTGTACGTCTCGCATGGAACCCAGGTGGAAGTGCTCGATATCGATTCGCTGGCTCTGGTCGGCAGCATTCCTAAGACTCCGGGAGTACACGGGATTGCGCTTGCTCCCGAACTCGGCCGTGGATTCGTCAGCAACGGACAATCCTCGACCGTAACAATTTTCGACCCGAAAACGCTGAAGGCAATCGCGGAGGTTCCGACCGGACAAAAGCCCGATGCAATCATTTTCGATCCGGCGACGTCACGAGTTTTTGCCTTCAACGGCGGAGGCAACAGCGCAACGGCAATCGATGCCGCCAGCGGCAAGGTCGCAGGCACGGTGAATCTCGAGGGTGGACCGGAGTTCGCCGCGGCCGACGGCAATGGTTTCGTGTACAACAACCTCGAAGACGAAAGCTTGCTCCTGAAAATCAATGCGCGCGAACTCAAAGTTGAACAGCGATGGCCGACCGCTCCATGCGCTTCTCCCTGCAGCATGGCGATGGACCGTGCCAACCGCCGCCTGTTCCTCGGCTGCCGCAGCCACGTTATGGCAGTCGTCGACGCCGACTCTGGAAAAGTTATCACTACTCTGCCGATCGGAGATCACGTTGACGCAACCGCTTTCGACACCGAGACGAAACTGATTTTCAACTCCAACGGGGAAGGCACCATTACGGTCATTCACCAGGATAGTCCTGACAAATACAGCGTGGTCGAGACCGTGAAGACCTTGCCACGGGCGAAGACCATGGCGCTCGATCAGAAGACGCACCGGCTATTCCTGTCCACAACGGAAAATGGCCAGTTTGAAGTTCTGGTCGTCGGAAAATAAAATACCCGCTCATGAATTTCGCGCAGACCGCAGTCGTGTTGTTCGCCATTGCAACGGTACTTGCACTTACCTGTTGCACCAGGAAGTCCAGCGCGCAGACGCCCGCCGTCGATCTGAAATTGGACGTGAAAGTTCCATTTCGCTTTGTAGCCTATGGAGACACGCGCTTCCACGATCCCAAAGACTTCGAAGCGGCAAATCCTCCGGTGCGGATGGCTTTGGTGCAGGCCATTGCTGACGCCAATCCGGCATTTATCTGCTTCTCGGGCGACATTGTCTACAACGGCTACGATGCGGATGACTGGAAGGTGTGGGACAGCGAAACCGCAATCTGGCGCGAGAAGAAAATTCCAATCTATCCGGCGTTGGGCAACCACGATCTGCACGGAGATCCGAATGTGGCGCTGGGCAACTACTTTCAACGATTCCCCGACTTGCAGAAGAGTCGCTACTACTCCGTGCGAGCCGCCAATTCGTTGCTTCTGGTGCTCGACAGTTCGATGGACGAAGCCGGAGGTCCGCAAGAACACTGGCTAACAGACAAACTGGATCATGTGCCCCCAGAAGTGGACTTCGTTTTTCTAATGTTCCATCATCCGCCCTACAGCAGTTCTTCGGACGAGAAGGCGCTGGGCGGCGGGCACTCGGCTCGATCCACCGAGCAGGCATTAGCGAAGATGCTGGAGCAACGCCAGACTCACGCGCATTATCGAATAGTGGTCATCTCCGGGCACGTTCACAACTATGAACGTCATGAACATGGCGGCGTGACTTATTTTGTTTCTGGCGGAGGAGCGGCCCACGCTTACCCGATTGAGCGCGCCCCGGGCGATCCGTTTCAGAGCAAGGAAATCAACTACCACTACCTGGTTGTTGAAGTTGAACACCAGCAAGTGAAAGTCACCATGAACCGCCTCGACCTAACCAGCGGCAAGCCTGTCTGGACGCAGCCCGATTCGCTCAAGATATCGGTTCCAGCGGCAGCCGCCGCACACTCGGCCGGGCAATAAATTCTTTACCACGAAGGACACGAAGGTTCACGAAGGAAGTGCTTCAAGCTCGTTCGTGAATCTTCGTGTCCTTCGTAGTAATGGTTTGTCTTAGTTTGGGCAATTCCCGGTTCATCATTTATCCTCAAAGGTTAGGCGACTTTCGCCGAGGCACACCATCACCCTGTCCTCAATCCAGCGAGAACTAAAAACTTAGAGCCTTATATGAAAACTGGCATTATTGGCCTGCCTCAGGTGGGCAAAACATCTCTCTTTCGAATTTTGACGAAGGCGCATCTCTCGGCGCAAACGAGCAACCCACGCGAGGCGCATATCGGCGTCGTTAAGGTTCCCGACGACCGCCTCGACCGGTTGGCGGCGCTCTACAGCCCAAAGAAGCTGACCCACACCTCGGTGGAATACGTCGACGTCGGCGCCATCGGCCAGGACGCGCTGAAAGAAACTGCTTACATCGGGCACCTGCGCCAGGTAGACGCCCTCGCGCATGTCATACGCGTGTTTGAAGATCCCATGGTTCCTCTCGTGGCCGAGATTGATCCTCTGCGCGACATCAAGAACGTCGAGTTTGATCTGATGGTGAGCGATCTCGGGCAGATCGAAAAGCGCCTTGAACGTCTGGAAAAGGATCTCAAGAAGATGAAAACGCCCGAACTCGAAAAAGAATTCGAGTTGCTCAAGCGGGCCAACGCGCATTTGGGAGAGGAGAAGCCGTTGCGCGAAATGACGATGACTCCCGAAGACAAGAAACGCCTTCGCGGATTCATGTTCCTCAGCGAGAAACCGATTCTCTTCGTGCTCAACATTGGCGAGTCCACCGAACTGGGCAAAGAACTCGAAGAAGCCGTCAGCAAATACGGCCTGACAGAGATTGCCGCGCGGCCGAACGCTGCGGCGACAGCCATTTGTGGAAAGGTTGAAGCCGAACTGGCGGAAATGAGCGATGCCGATGCCGCCGAATTTCTATCGAGTTATGGGTTGACCGAAAGCGGCCTGGTCCGCCTGATTCGCACGACCTATAAGCTGCTGGGGTTGATCTCGTTCTTCACGGCTGGCGAGGACGAATGTCGTGCCTGGCAGATTCCCGCCAACACTCGCGCCCAGGAAGGCGCAGGCGCAATCCACTCCGATCTGGAAAAACATTTCATCCGCGCCGAAACCATTCGCTGGGACCAGCTTCTAGAAGCCGGCTCCGAAGCCAACGCGCGCGCCAAAGGCACGTTGCGCCTGGAAGGCAAGGATTACATCGTGCAGGATGGCGATGTAATGCACATCCGACATTCGGGGTGACACCTTTTCACCACAGAGCCACAGAGACCCAGAGGAGCCAAGGCGTTGTCTCTGTGCCTGTGTGACTCTGTGGTGAGCCGCTTGCGATATTGCTCCGTAAAGCTGGTATGATCCGGCTGCCGCAAATGAATCCGATCTTCACTAGCATCCTGCTCGGCCTCACCGCTGCTGCCGCTAATGTTTTTGGCGGCGCGATTATCGTGCAGCGGCATTGGGAGCGGCGCTATCTCCGCTACTTTGTTGCGCTGGGCGCGGGATTCATGCTGGCTACCGCTCTGGTCGAGATGGTTCCTGAAAGCATCGAGTTGCGGGGACGGTTCGCCGCTCTTCTTGTGCTCCTCGGTTATCTGATCGTTCACTTCTTTGAGCACACGGTCACGCCACACTTTCATTTTGGCGAAGAAACGCACAAAGACGAGTTCATTCATTCGCACAAAAGCTACTCTGTGCTGCTGGGCCTCATCATCCATACGTTCTTCGACGGCATCGCCATCGCTTCTGGATTTCTGGTGTCGAACTGGCTGGGCTGGCTGATTTTTCTTGCGATCTTTCTGCACAAAATTCCCGAAGGTTTCACCGTAAGTTCCGTGATGCTGGCCAGCGGACGCAGTCGAGGCACGGCCTGGGGCGCATCGGTAGTTCTCGGTGGCTCAACCCTCGCCGGCGTTCTGACCATGGCACTGTTTCGTCATCACGTGGGCGCAGGCCTTCCTCTGGCGGCCGGAGTCACCATCTATGTCGCGGCCTCCGATCTTATTCCCGAGGTCAACAAAGAGCCCGCGATGAAGATGGCACTGCTCGTCTTTGTGGGCGCCGGCGTCTTCCTCCTGCTCGATTACCTGTTCCACGGGATCTGAGACGCGCGTGTCCGCAGTGGATCTACCCCTTGTGTTGCGGAAGAGGAAGGATGTGCAAGCCGGGGATTTTGCGGAAATCCTTCGCATCCGAGGTCACTAGAACGTCGCCGGTTCCGGCTATCGCCGCGGCGAAGCAGTCCGCGTAGGGCAGACCATGTCCTGCCTTCAACCTGGCTGCTTTCGTAGTGACCGACTCGTCCGCGTCGAGAATCGTAAGCGGAAGCAATTTGACGCGGTCCATGATCTTGTCCGTTTCTGTGAATCCCTCAAAGCGTGCAATGGTGTAGTAGACCTCGCCCCAGTTGACTACCGACATGCGCAGCGTCTTATCCGCGTCCCGTACTTCGCGGAAGAGTCGGCTCACGACATCGGCTCCAGGCCCACCCGTCAGAAAACGATACAAGGCGTTGGCATCGAGCACATGCGTCTTCATCGCAGCTTGCGGTCGGGACTTCGCTCGATGCGGGCGGGGAGACCACGCCCATGCAGAATTCCCTTCATCCCCTCAATAAATTCGTCCGTCACCGGTTGTACAAAAAGGCGGCCTTCTTCTTCGAGGAAGGCTACACGAGTCCCTTGATCGATCTGGAACTTGCGCCTGATCTCCACCGGGATCACGACCTGGCCTTTAGCCTTTACGGTTGCGTATTCGATTCCCATGTTGCCATTATAATTGAAAAGTCGTACTTATGTCATAAAGTTCCACTTATTGCTAGTGGTAGTACTACCTCAATGAATGTCGGAATACAGCTGATGAGGCGCAGCCAAAATATAAAGCCCTCGGAGTCCGAGAGCTTATGTGTCCGAGAAAAGAGAATCCTAATTCACCGTAATACTCACCGGAGCCGACGGAATTCCATTGGCCACGACTTCGAGCGAACTCGCGCCGGTTTCCATCGTGCTCGGCACATCAAAGTTCGTCGAAACGATGGTCGATCCCGTCGCAACCCCCATGGTGCTGTGGTTGTGGGTTTTGGCGTAGAAGACGTGCCCGGTGCTGGTGTTGGTGATTCGCACCAGCGGATAGTTGGTCGACGTCTCGAATTCATCTCCGAATGCAGCGGCTTGCGAGAGTCCGTTGAACTGCGTTCCTGAGATTTTGTAGGTCGATCCGCGAGTGACGCTGGTAGTGACCGATGTGATAGTGGGCGCCCATCCCGCTTCATAGGTTCCGGCCGGGTTGTAGACTTCAGTACCACCCACGAACACCTGCCCGGTCGGCAGCATCATCAAGCTGCCCGGGGTCGAAAGAGTTTGCGTCAGGGTGGTTCCATTCCAGAGATAAGAAGCGAAAATGCCTTCCACCAGTACGTCCCCATTCGGCAGCAGGGCGGCGAATGAATCGCCGGCATTGTCGCCATTCGGGAAATCGGGACCGACGGTCCACTTTTTCGCCTTCGTATCGTAAATTGCAGTGTGCCCCGCCCCGCTACCCGTGCTGGAGTTCGAACCGGTGGCGAAGACCGTACCATCAGGACGCAGGATCGCAGGACCGATTTCTCCGGGCGGGTAATAGCACAACGAGCCATTCGGACCATAGCGAATGCAACCGAATGGCGAGGGCGAGTGCAGATCGACGATAGTGCTGCCTGCTGTTGTCCATGTCTTGGTAGAAGAGATAAACCTCTCCGAGTTCGGAGCCGCCTTAACATCCATGGTCAGGATCGAGCCGTCGGGCAAGAGTGTCCATCCTTCTTCTGCATCAAAGTCTCGCTTCCCAGTTCCTGGAAGGACTGTCCAGGTCTCCTGGTCAGCTTGTTTCCGACCATAAAAATGCCGTTAGGCAGCACGACGGACGGCGAATCCCCAATGTACTGCCAAGTGGGCGGAGGAGCGAGATTCGTCCATGTGTTCGCCTTGGGATCGTAAATGGCTCCCAAATTTGTGAGCGTGAAGTTTCCGTTCAAATATTCGCCGCCGGTAATCACAACCCGGCCATCGGAGAGCACCGCCGACGCGAAAGCATCGGGAACGTATCCAGCGGGCAGATTCGCCATTTTCGCCCAGGTTCCGTTAACGTAGCTCCCGGTATTGTCAGGAGTGAGTTTGTAGAAATCGGACTCGCTGTTTCCCTGACACAAAACTGTGGCATCCGTCAGCAGAAAGCAGATTCCCGCTCCGTCGGGAGGCTGGTGAGAGAGACGTTGGATGGTTTGGGCGAGCGACTCGCTGGAAATTGCAAGCGAGAGACAAAGCACTGCTAGAAAACACTTCCTGGGCAAGGTAATACTCCGATCTTGTTTGGACTGGAACCAAAACAACCAAAGAACTCGCCCCGGAAGCATATAACAACAGCGCGGTAAAGTAAGCTTCTCCCGCGCGATTTAACCGTTTCTCTACAAAGATTCTCTCAGTCCACGGTGTGCTTTGCCGTGTAGCCATCGCGTGCGACCACGTCGATCTTAACGTCTTTGCCCTTTTGATCCTTCACCTTGAGCGGACCACCGTCGGGCCCTACCACCTGCACTTTCAGCTTGCGGTAGGTGCCATCAAGCTTTGAGTTGGTTGGGGAGTATGACAGCGTATAGGCCTTGCGAATGTCGTCTCCAATTGCCTGGAAATCTTCTCCGTACTCGGCTTGAAAACGGGGAAAATAAGCCCGGCCACCGGTCATGGCGGCAAAGGTGCGGAGTTCGTTGTCGCCCTGCAGGTAGTCCATATGTCCGACTGGGATGCCCATTCCGTGGGAGTTGTGGCAATAGTATGAGCCTGGATGGGTATCGCAATACTCGCGCAACATGAAACCAACGCTGATCGGAAAGATGGTCACATCTTTCGTATCTTTGACCTTCTTCATGATCTTATCCAGCGTTAGTTTGCTGAAGCTATCAATCCCAGTCGTGACCAGAATGATGTACTTCTTCCCTTCCACACGGTCCAGCCGATCGAGGGTGTCATACAATGCGTCGAACATGTTGGTCTCAGCGAAGCCTGGAATGCGCAATTGATTGAGCGCTCCATAGACCGCTTTCTTGTCTTGTGTGAAATCCACCAGGATGTGCGGCTGCATATCGTAGTACGCCACTGCCACCCAATCGTCCTTCTTAAGACTGTTGGCGAACGCGTAGGACGCCTCTAGTGCATCTCTCAAAAAAGAATAGCTGGTTGACGCGAACTCGACCAGCAGCACGGCCGTTATGGGCGCCTGGGAAACATTGAAGTGTTTGACTTCCTGCGGCACGCCGTCTTCCAGAACACGGAAATTGCCCTGCTTCAGCCCAGGGATGAACTGCCCGTCTTTCGTCGTGACCAGCACGTCCACGTTGACGAGAGGCACGTTCACCTTTAACGAATAATCTGGCAGGTCCTCAGTCTTTTTAGGCGCAACGGGCGAAGGTGGTGGTGCGTCCTCGGCCTTCTTCTTGGGGATCGCGTACGGACCCACGTTATCCGTCGGACCGCCAGCTTCGGCTGGGGCGTCCTGCTTGGGCTTGCCATTGTCCGGTGTTTGGGAGGGAGCCTGCGTCGCAGGTGTCTGGTTCTGTTGATTTTGCTGGTCCTGTGCTGGGGCGGGGAGGGAAGCGCACAGCAGCGCCAAGCATATTGCCGAGACCATGAATTTCCCCGGCCGGCTCCATTTTCCGCCCTGTAAAACTTTGCTTCTGTAACTATTAAACATGTGAACCCCGAAAAGTCTCTGTGCTAGTATAGACGCAAGGATTCGCAATTGGGATGTTTTGCCCGGTCCCAGATCTCCCCCTCCGTGCAACGAGTCGCAGTTGGTCTGAGTCTAACGAGTTACGAGGCCTGTTGGCGGCCTCACGTCGGGGCATTACATGAGAAAAGCAGTTTCGCTTCTGGTCCTGGGTCTATCCCTATCTGCAGTACTCCTGTCCGCACAAACCTCGCAGCCGACCATTCCTTTGAATGAGATCACGGTATTTGAGGGAGTCAAGCCCGAATCGATGGGCGTGGAAGTCCTTGGCGTTCTGCACAATGTGAACGGACCGAAGGGCGACATTATCCTGGTCCGCTTGCACGGTGCGAAAGCCGAATATACGGGCGTGGTCGCAGGCATGAGCGGCAGCCCGGTATACCTTAACGGCAAACTTGCCGGAGCCCTGGCCTTCCGCATCGGCGAATTCTCAAAAGAGCCAATTGCCGGAGTTACCCCGATTGCCGACATGCTCGAAATCAATGCTCTCGATAAGTCCCCGGCTGAAGAGGCTGCGGCTACTAAGCCCGGCGTAGCCAATGCCGCCGGAAAGACCTCCGGTCCCGGCGAGCCTGGAGCGCTCCCGGCTTCAACACAAGATTTTGGCAGCTATCTCAAGCCCATCGACACGCCTCTGGTCTTCAATGGATTTTCCGAAGACGCCGTCCGCCGCTTTGCCGGCCAGTTTGCCTCAGCAGGAGTAGTCCCGGTTATGGGCGCAGGCTCGGTCAGCGGAGAAAAACAGCCCGAGCCACTCGAAGCTGGCTCCGCGGTAAGCGCAATCCTGGTTCGTGGGGACATGGACATTGCGGCCACTTGCACTGTGACCTACATCGACCCTCAGCGCCTGCTGGCCTGCGGACATCCGCTATTGCAATTCGGTTCTGTCGACCTGCCCATGAACAAAGCGCGGGTGCTGGCCACTCTGCCCTCGCCGCTTAATGCCTTCAAAATTGTGAACACGACCGAGGAGGCCGGAGTATTTGTGCAGGATCGCCATACGGGCATTCTGGGCGTTTTCAATAAACAGCCTGACATGATTCCCGTGACGCTCACCATTCACAGCGCAACCAGCGCGAAAGACTTCCATTACGAAGTCCTGAATAATCCGCGTCTGAGTCCGGTGGCCATTATGGCAACCGTGTTCAACGCGCTGCATGGCGTAAACGAATACGGAGAAGAAATTACTTACCGCCTCAATGGCAGCATTAATGTGAAGGGCTTCCCCGAGGTCGGACTCAAGAATATGTTCGTTCCTGCGGAGAACGGACAGCCCGCTGCTATGGCCGCTGCGCTCTCTCTGGGCGAGCGCTTTGGACGCATTTACGACAATCCTTACAACGCCCCTGCGGTGAAGAGCGTGAAGCTTGATTTCGACCTCGTCCGTGAGCGCCGGTGGGCGCGACTGGAAAGCGCGCGCACAGACGTGACCGAAGTACGGCCTGGCGATCAGATCATTGTCGAAACCGTACTTGCGCCCTATCGCGGGGAGCGCGTCGTCCGTCAGATTCCGGTTAAGATTCCGACTTCGGCCAGCAAAGGAACGCTGCGCATTTTAGTGAGCGACGGTGACACTCTCGACCGCGTGGGCCGCACCAATCCGGCGTTCGGCCGCAAGCTCGACCTGGCTTCCACCATCGCGCTGCTCAACAAGGAGCACGCCAACAATCGCCTCTACGTTTCCCTGCTTGAAGCTGACCCCGAAGCTCGTGTCGCCGATAAAGTCATGCCCACTCTGCCCATCAGCGTGATGAACGTAATGGAAGGCATGCGCGGCAATCAAGAGATGATCGTCAGCGGAGAATCGAACGTCGACGAAACGGCTACGCCATCACTTGATTACGTTGTGAGCGGCGCGCAATTGCTGACAGTCACAGTGAAGTAAGAGAACTTAGGATCGAGGACAATAGTTGATGGCTACTTCA
>QIAK01000031.1 GCA_003225515.1 Acidobacteriota bacterium
TGAACGTGCAGCACTTTCACGAGAAGTTGCAGGCCGAGCACGGGGTCGAACTGAGTTACACCTGGGTGAAGCAGGCGCTGCAGGGAGCGGGCTTGGTGGCGCGTGGACGCAAGCGTGGGGCGCATCGCAAACGGCGCGAGCGGCGGCCGTTGCCGGGGATGTTGTTGCATATCGACGGCAGCCGTCACCAGTGGTTTCAGGACGAACGCTGGTACGACCTGATCGTGATTCTGGACGATGCCACGAGCGAGATTTACTACGCCCAACTGGTAGAGGAGGAATCGACGGCGACGGTGATGGCAGGATTGAGGGAAGTGATCGAGCGCAAAGGCGTGTTCTGCGCGCTGTACAGCGATCGGGGAAGCCATTTCTGGCTGACGCCGAAGGTGGGCGGCAAGGTGGATTACCATCGCCGCACGCAAGTGGGGCGGGCGTTGCAGGAGTTGGGAGTGCAGATGATCCCGGCCTACTCGCCGCAAGCGCGTGGGCGCAGCGAGCGCAACTTCGGCACCTGGCAGGGCCGCTTGCCGCAGGAGTTGCGGCTGCGCCGGCTCGGGTCGCTGGAGGCGGCGAACCGGTTTCTACGAGAAGATTACATTGCCCAGTTCAACCGCCGTTTTCAGGTCCCGTCCAGGCAGCGGGGCCATGCTTTTGTGCCCTGCCGGAGTCGTGACTTGGAACGGATTTTCTCGCTGCAGTTCGAACGCAGCGTCAACCGCGACAACACGGTGAGCTTTCAGAATCTGAGCCTGCAGATCGAGCGGGTACGCTGGCGGGCGACGTTGGCCGGTTGCCAGGTGGTGGTCCACCAACACCTGGATGGAACCTTGAGTCTCACCCACGGACCCCATTGCCTGGGTCGCTATGACGGCGGTGAGCACCCTTGCCGGCCAAAGCTTCTACAGCGCTGAGCAGGAGAAGGGGAACTGCCCCCTTCCCCTGCAACCCCATCCCCAAAATCAACCCCACCCAAACGGCGAGGGCACAACTTTGAAACCGGACATTTCACTTGCTACAAAAACCGGACATTTTAACTTGCTACCGACACTGCCGCTCAAAAAACTGCGGTTTGGTCCTGCTATGCGGATTCCGGCCCATCGAGTTTGGAGAAATCGGTGCGCGCGTCTTAGAGTAGCGTGCAACGCGGAAAATCAAATTCCACAACTGCTTCCTAGCGTAATTCAGGAGGAGCCATGCTTAGTCCGGATCGCGTTTTACGAAACCTTTTTCGCTCATGGCGATCTGCTGCCTGGCGCTCCTCGCTTCCGACCCTCGGCGTTACGGCTGGACTTCTGACTTTGGCGATCTTCCTCTCAGTTCATCACGCGCCTTATGCCGTCGCTTCTGATTCCGGACCGCTGGCTACGAACATTGTCCGCTCTGCCTTGGATCTCAATTGGCGGCAGAGCCCCTCTTCAGTTCTCGATTCTCCAGGCCGAAATTCGGTGACTCTCGACCCCTGTCCGCCGGGCGTAATCGCGGCCGAACCGTGGTACTACGTGTATATCTCGGCGACTGGAACTCCCGAAGGGGTGAAAGTTACAGGCGGGACCTGCAAAGGCGATGGACACGCCGGCACTTTGGAATTCACCACTCTAAACTCACATCCGGCAGGCTACGTGGTCAGCAGCGCGTCGGGAGGAATTCAAGAAGCTTCTATCGCTGCCCGATTTTCTCCCACCTACCCCACAGGATCATCGCAGTCCGGCAGGGTCGTGATTCCTCCCGGCGAATATGAAATCTTCGCTCCTATTTCCATTCGCGCATCGGGGCAGACCATTGATTTTGGGGGCTCGATTCTCAATTGCTACACGCCCAACGATGCCTGCCTTTTTCTTGGGGAGCACGGGCCGTCCAGCATTTTTGGAAATATTACTCTTCTCAGCCCCCGCGGGCGCCCCATGATGGTTGCCGGAACGAAGCCCTTCATAGAAGTCAACGCCCAGCAGACGCGAATTTACAACGTCACGACACGCCAAGCTCCTCGCAACGCCAGTTTCGGGACTTACGTACAAGTGGACGACGATCAGGCATTTCTGCTCGACGGACTGGATACTACGCTCGGCGGCAAAGGCGTGACTTGTAATGCTACATACTGCGGCGCCTATATTACGGCTCCGGGACCGTTCAATCGTTGGTCTGCCGTGGGCTGGCTCAAGCACCTCAACATTTCACTTCAATGTGCCGGCGAAGGTGTTGATTGGGCTTCCGGCAACGGTCTGAGAATTTCCGACAGCGTGATTCAGGGTTGGTCCGTTTTCGGAGTGCGCGTCAGCAACCGGCGTGGTGGATACGGCGGATTTATCTCGGAAAATGTTTACTACGAGGCATCACCCACTTGCACCGATTACAGTCCGCTGGGGAACGTCGGCAATGCCGGGATTCTAGCAGTGGGGTCTCATGTCAAGCTCAGCGGACTCGCCAACAACGGGGCTTCCGGCGTATTTCCAAACTGGGGCGCAAAGTCGGGTTCGCATCAATGGCTCTATTGGGTGGTTCCAGTTCACTCTAAGTTTGGCGAGGGAGTTCCGCTTCCCGCCGGATATGCGCAGACCAGTGGTGGAGCCACTATTAAAGGAACGTTTCCCAGAATTGCGGGAGCGTCCAGCTACAAGATCCTCAAAATAGATTGGGTGGGTGGGCTTCGACCTTATCCGGAGGGCACAGGCAAATATCTTTTGACCACCATACAGCAGGATTCATGCGCGACGCTGACCTGTTCGTTTACCGACGGTGGTGGAGAACTTCTTTCCTACACCAACAAAGCGGAAGATCTCACCTCGAATTTGTACATGCCGCGACTGGACTTCTGGCCTGGCGCCGTGGTGATCAGTACCGGCGACGATCGGTCGACAGCGACCTACTCCTCCCTCGCCCCGCCGCTTCAGGCGGATGTTCTGGGCGCCGGAGGCATCGTCAGCACCATTCCACCCGGAGCTATAACCGGAGCGGCCAATGTATTGATCGAGACGGCGGCAACTCCTCCGGCAGCCGCGAATCTGGAGGCGCTTCAGACAAACGCGACAAGTGGAATCCCGGGTGCCACGACTTTGAAAGCCGCCAATGGATTGCAAACCCCCGAGAGCGGCCACAAAGGAAGACTGAATTTTGGGCACCGCGGCCAAGCGGTTGGGTTCACTCCGCTCGTGACCCTGGGCGACAGCAATTGGGGGAAAACCTGGGCCACAGCTAACCATCGTCCCGATGCCGATGTTAACGATCTCGATCTCGGGTACGAGGGCAACATCGATACGTTCTACAGCCGGGCGCAGAACGAGATTCGCGAATACGTGGGAAAATTTCCCGATCGCAATCCGCAAGAGAAGCTGACTGCCTCCGCCAAGACCTTCAATGTTCCGGTGACGATCAACGGAAATCTGACGGTAAACGGAAAATGTGTGGGCTGTGCCGGGGACATGGGCAGCGCAGCAATTCCAGGTGCTGGCGCACCACGGTGGACGGTCTCATTGGTCGGTCAGAAGGATGCGATCGCGGCCACGAATCTCTGCGCGGCCGCTGTTTGTAAATCTGGTCAGTATCGCGTCACGTATTACATTGACTCAACCGCTGCTTGCTCGTCCCCCGGAAATGCGCAGGCGGCCCTTACGATTGGATGGAGCGATGAAACCAGCGCGAAAAGCATTCGTGTACCGCTGACCGGGGCTGGCATTTCTGGAGGTAACAGCCTGGGATTGGGCGGCGCCTCGAATTTCGGCAGCGGCAATATTTCGCTTTGGTCGGCGGGAAGTGCGGCGATTACTTATTCGACCGCGTATGCCGCGTGTGCTACCGGAGCCGGCAGTTACGCTGTGCGTATTGCTTTGGAGAAGCTGCAGTAATGAAAGCGTTAGTATGATTGGCGCAGTGCAATCTCTCCAGAAATGAACTTCTGCGGATGACCTTCTGAATGTGCGGAATTTTCGGTATCGTTGCGCGGAATGCGCAAATTCCGGCCGGTGTGCTCGAGCGCGGCACGGAGTCGCTCGCCCATCGCGGGCCCGACGATTCCGGCACGATCGTGCTGCGCGACTCCACGTCTGATGTCGAAATTGGCCTGGGCAACCGTCGTCTCGCGATTCTCGATCTCTCTCCGCTGGGCCATCAGCCCATGCACGATGCCGAAACCGGCAATTGGATCGTCTACAACGGTGAAATTTACAACTTCCGCGACCTCCGCGAGCAACTCCTAAAGACTGGCACTACTTTTCTCAGCCACTCTGACACCGAAGTTGTCCTGAAGGCCTATGCGCAGTGGGGTGAGGAGTGCGTAAAGAAATTTAACGGCATGTTTGCCTTCGCCATCTGGGACGCAGGCCGCCACAGCCTGTTCATCGCTCGCGATCCCATGGGCATCAAGCCGCTCTACTACGCACAGACCGGCCAATATTTGATTTTCGGGTCTGAGGTCCGCACTCTTCTCGGAACCGGCCTGATAAAACGGCGCATCGATCCTGCCGGACTTATCAACTACCTGACTTTCGGCTCGGCCTATGATCCGCTCACATTGATTGAAGGAGTTCTCGCACTTCCTCCCGGCCACACTCTGACTTGGGAGGCGGGAATTCTGAAGCAGTCCTCCTATTGGGATCTTGTGGACGAACCTGCCCTCAATAAATTTTCGGAGCCTGAACAGGGTGTGGCGCTGCGCTTACAGCCGATTCTGGAAGAGGCCGTCCGCTCCCAATTAGTCAGCGATGTTCCCGTGGGAGTATTTCTTTCTGGGGGCATCGACTCGAGCGCGCTAGTCAGCATTCTTAGCCGCAGCGGCGTGACCGCCAGCACGTTTTCTATTGTTTTTCGGGAAGCAGATTTTTCTGAGGCGCAGCACTCTCGCGCCATTGCCGCGAGGTTTCATACCGATCATCACGAGATCAATGTTTCGCAGGCAGATGTCCTGGCCGCCATTCCTGACTCATTGGCCGCGATGGACCTGCCCACCATGGATGGAATCAACACCTACTTCGTTTCGCAGGAAACCAGGCGGGCAGGGGTGAAAGTCGCACTTTCCGGTCTCGGCGGCGATGAGGTGTTCGGCGGATACTCCTCGTTCCGCACCGTTCCGCGGCTGGAACGCTTTGCGCAGTTCTGGAAACAAGTTCCCCGACCGGTTCGCGGTTCGTTCGCGACGGCTTTTGCCACGCTGTCTTCGGCCAGCGACCAGAATCGTAAGCTGGCATCGCTCGCGAATGACAATGGCCGGCTGCTGCATCCCTACTTTCTGAGTCGGATGCTGTTTCTTCCGCGACAGCGCGATCTTCTTCTCCGGGATATAGAAACTTCTGCGGCCGAGAAAGCTGCCGAGTCGCAACGCGACTGCCTGCAGCGTGCTCTTCCCCTGGATCCCGTCAATCGAGTTTCCTATCTCGAGTCGCGCTGTTATATGCTCAATACACTGTTGCGCGACGCGGATTCTATGAGTATGTCGCAGGGTCTGGAGGTCCGGGTTCCCCTGATCGATCACCGGTTGGCGAAGGCCGTCCTGTCCCTTCCGGGCCGATGGAAAGTGAACGGTACTCCGAAGAGGCTTCTGGTCGAGGCCCTGGCTGCGGCGCTGCCCGACGAAATTGTTCACCGTCCCAAGCGCGGCTTTACCTTGCCCTTTGAGCATTGGATGCGCCAGGAGCTTCGGGCTGAGATTGAGCCTGTATTGGGCAAAAAAAGGATCGGCGAAGGCCCTCTTGGCGGATTACTGAACCCCAACCACGTGGAACAAGTTTGGAAGGATTTTCTGTCCGGCGCGACCTCGTGGTCCCGGCCTTGGTCGCTATACGTATTGCAACGCTGGTGTGAACTTCATTTGTAAATCTTTGAAGCATGCAAAAGGTCGAAGAAATCATCGAGTCGCACTCTGTCACCTCCGCTGAGAAATTGCCGATCAGCGTGATAGTGGCTGCTCGCAATGAGGAGAAGAACCTGCCTCGTTGCCTTGAAGCGCTGCGCAATGTTGGCGAGGTCTATGTCATCGATTCCCAGAGCACCGATGCCACACCGGAAATCGCTCGCTCCTTTGGCGCCAAGCTGGTGCAGTTCCATTACCGGGGAGGCTGGCCCAAGAAACGTCAGTGGGCCATTGAGACTCTGCCGCTCGAGTTTGACTGGATACTCCTCGTTGACGCCGACGAAGCCCTCACTCCGGAACTGGAAAAAGAAATCCGTGCCGCAATCAACGATCCCAATTTCAACGGATACTACATCTCTTTGCGCATGTACTTTCTGGGCAAGCTTCTTCGTCACGGCGGAGCAGGCTTTTGGAAGCTCTCATTGTTTCGCCGTGGCAAAGGGGGTTACGAATGCCGGCTTAAAGATCAGGATTCGTCCATGGCCGACATGGAGATTCATGAACACGTTGTGGTTGAAGGAGCCACAACTCGCTTGAAGAGCCCTCTGGCTCACCGCAATGTGGAGTCGTTGTCGCGCTACATCCGGAAGCATGATGAATATTCGAACTGGGAAGCGAAAGTCTGGATGGAAGGCGAGGCTAACCGACGACTCGAGCCGTCATTCTTCGGCACCCAGGCACAACGGCGTCGCTGGCTGAAGACAAAATTTCTTAGGCTTCCGGGCGCACCGCTGTGGTTCTTCTTGTTTAAATATCTGTTCAGCCTGGGATTCCTCGATGGTGTGCCCGGCCTGATCTATTGCGGCTTTCAGGCCGTGCAGGTGTTTCACGTCAAGTCGAAGATATGCGAGCTGCAAAGGGCGCGAGAGGACGAAGTCGCACCTGCTTCGTCGAAAGATTTATGAGCGGGATGCAGGAAAATTCGGTCGTCGCCTGGCGTGGCAAGGCTACAGGCTATCCCCGTCTGGCGCCGTTCTCGCCTTCCGAGGTTTATCCGGAATATATCTATGGCGAGACATCAGCGGAGGCGAACCCTGTCTACGAAGCGATTCGGGGCTGCTTCCATACAGCGCGTCTGGACGCCGCTAATTTCGGCCTGACCGAGTGGAATCCCCTTGCAGAGCTGATTCATCCGGGCGAAAGCGTTCTGCTGAAGCCGAACATGGTGCATCAACGGCATCCGCGCGATCCTGAGGGCTGGCGCTACGTGATTACGCATGGCAGCGTGATTCGTGCAGTGGCGGACTACGTCTGGAAGGCGGTTGGTACCAAAGGCAAGATCATCCTGGCGGACGCTCCGCAAACCGACGCATCTTTTTCGGAAATGACACGTCTTCTCGGCCTTGATGCGATCCGCGACTTTTACCTGGAGCGCGGCCTCTCTTTTGAACTGATCGATCTGCGTCAGGAAGAGTGGATCCGTACGGATCAGTCGCCTTCAATCTCGGGAAGGCCAGTGAATTCGTGGATCATCCCGGTGCCGGACACTACTACGGAGCGGATTATGACGCCGGCGTAGTCAATCATCACCACAGCGGCGGACGTCACGAATATCTCATCGCAGGTTGCGCGATTAAGTGCGATGTGGTGTTTAGCCTGCCCAAATGGAAGACGCACAAGAAGGCGGGGGTCACCGCGAGTCTCAAAAATCTGGTTGGAGTGAACGCCGACAAAAACTGGCTGCCGCACCATACTGAAGGTGCTCCCGTGAGTGGCGGAGACGAGGCTCCGAGCCCGGGTTTGAAGCACCGCACCGAGCGCAAGGTTGCTGGCGCTATTCGCGGGCTATCGCATCGCGTCCCAGTGGTGGGCCCGTTGGTTCATCAATTAGCTCGTAGCGTCGGGAAGCCAATCTTCGGCGACACCGAGAGCACGATTCGCAGCGGGAATTGGTTTGGCAATGACACGATCTGGCGCATGTGCCTCGACCTCAACAAAATTGTGTTCTACGGCAATGCCGATGGTTCGCTACGCGATCCGCAGCAGAAGACTCGCAAGCGCCATTTTGTATTGGTGGACGGCATTATCGCCGGGCAGGGAAGAGGGCCGCTGAATCCTGACCCAGTCGCCGCCGGAGTTCTGCTGTTCGGAGTGCATCCCCCCAGTGTGGATGCGGCGTGCGCTTACCTTATGGGTTTCGATCCAGACAAAATTCCCATCCTATCGCGAGCCTTTCAATGCCGCAGTTTTGCTTTATCTGCACACGGTTGGCGCGATATCGTAATGCTCTCGAATGAACGCGCATGGAATCGTCCGCTGGTCGATATTCCATCGAACGACACATTTCATTTCGAGCCTCATTTCGGCTGGAAGGGACATATCGAACAGGATTCCGCTCCTCGGCTTTCCGGGGAGCAACCCGTGGAGGCGGCCCAGCAGCCATGAGTGAATCCGCTCTCGTCGAGCAAATTTATCCGCGGCTGCCGGTTTTTCTGCAAAACGCTGCTTGCTGGTATTACGGCAAGAAAGAGGCGCGGGTGCGCTTCGGCCCAGCCTTTGAACGACGGTTGCAAGAACTGGTGGATTCCGAGAAATGGAGCGCGAGCGAGATCCAGGCTTACCAAAACGAACGGCTGCGAACGCTCGTCCGCCACGCCTACGAAAATGTCCCCTACTATCGTGAGCGATGGAAAAGCCTGAAGATTTCTCCCGACGATATTCGTAGCCGAGACGATCTGCATAAGTTGCCGGTGCTTACCAAGGAGGAAGTACGCCAGAACGCCGGCAAATTCGTTGCGCAGAACACGTCTCGGCGCGAGTTGCTCTCTCGCCATACCAGCGGCACCACCGGCAAGGCCCTGCACTTCTACATGACGAAGGAAGCCGTCGCATTCCAGTGGGCTGTGTGGTTGCGCCATCGCTTGCGTTTCGGCGTGGCTCCAGGCACGTGGCATGCGAACTTCACCGGACAAAGAGTGGTGCCGATCACGCAGCGTACGCCCCCTTACTGGCGCTGGAATCGTCCGATGCATCAAGTGCTGATTAATATGCAGAGCCTGACGCCCGCCAAAATCGCGAGCATTGTGGACCTGCTTAATTCGCAGCCGTTCGAGTTCTACACGGGATATCCTTCGTTCATCCACATGCTCGCGGTCAATGCGACCGATGCCGGCCTGCGGCTCACGTCGCCTCCACGCGTGATCTTTACCGGCGCCGAGAATATGCTGGATTTTCAGCGGCGCGACATTCAGGCCTTTACGGGCGCTATCCTCAGCGACCATTACGGTTCCACCGAGGCATGCTGCAACGCTTCCAGATGTCCCGAGTTCGTTTACCATGAAGACTTCGAGTTTTGCATTATGGAAGGAATCGAGCGAACGCCCGGTGATCGGGCCAGGTCAATCGTGTGCACGGGATTTTCGGGCGGCGCATTTCCGTTCATCCGATATGAGGTGGGAGATACTGCGGTCTGGCAAGAGGGAAAGGGCTGTCCCTGCGGCCGCAACTCGGCCGTCATGCTGCGGATCGAAGGACGATGCGACGACTACATCGTCACTCCTGAGGGCGCGCGCATTGCTCGTCTGGATTATCTTTTTAAGGACGCGCTCAATGTGAAGGAAGCGCAGATTATCCAGGAGCGGCTTGGGGAGATCACGGTTCGTTTGGTGTGTAGAAGTTCGTATGCGAGGAAAGACGAACTGGAGATCAGGCGCGACATCTCCAGTTGGCTGAGCCCGTCGCTCGAAGTCCAATTTGAATATGTTCAAGAAATCTCGAAGGAACAAAACGGAAAA
>QIAK01000550.1:0-2122 GCA_003225515.1 Acidobacteriota bacterium
CTTGCTTCTCGAATACAAAAACATCCTGCATGCTGACCACGTCATCTTCCATTCCGGTGATCTCACTTATGTGGGTAAGACGCCGCGTTCCGTCAGCGAACCGCGAGACCTGAAGAACCAGGGTAACGGCAGATGCGATCTGCTTTCGCACAGCTTTCTCAGGAAGATTCAGGTTCGCCATCATAGCCATGGTTTCCATGCGGGCGATCGCATCTCGCGGGCTATTGGCGTGAATCGTGGTGAGGGATCCATCATGACCCGTATTCATCGCTTGCAGCATGTCCAGAGCTTCTTCGCCACGTACCTCACCGATGATGATGCGATTGGGACGCATACGAAGGCTGTTGATCACTAGCTGCCTTTGATGAACAGCTCCTTTGCCTTCGACATTGGCGGGACGACATTCGAGTCGAACCACGTGGCGTTGTTTGAGTTGCAATTCCGCGGAATCCTCGATCGTGACGATCCGTTCCTTCTCGGAAATATAACCGGAGAGCACGTTGAGGAAGGTGGTTTTGCCCGCGCCGGTTCCACCCGAAACAACAATGTTGAGCCGCGATTGAACCGCGCCTCGGAGCAGGGTCAGCATGGGCTGGGTGAGCGTCTGATTTGCCAACAGGTCATCTTCAGTAATGGGGATGTGCCCGAAACGACGAATCGACATGTGCGGGCCATCAATGGACAGCGGCGGGATGATCACGTTCACACGGGAGCCATCGGCCAGGCGGGCATCCACCATAGGCGACGATTCATCGACACGACGGCCGATCGCCGAAACAATCTTGTCAATGATGTGCATCAGGTGCGCATCATCCTTGAACATGATCTTGGTCTCTTCGAGTTGGCCCCCTCGCTCGACGTAAACCTCCTTGGCTCCATTAACGAGGATGTCAGTGATTGTGGGATCTTGCAGCAACGGCTCCAGAGGACCCAGACCAAAAACCTCGTCCAGAACCTCAAGCGATAGCCGCTCTCTCTCCGGACCGCTCAAGGGCGTCTTCAGACTCGCTACCAAGTCCTGGATGACAGCAAATACTTGACGACGCGTGCGATCATCCCTGACCGTGGCTACCTTCTCCAGGTCGACCTTGTTCAGCAGGTCACGATGGATTCCAGTTTTCAGGTCCTGATACACCCGGAAGTCCAGACCGCCGCGCTTCTTAGGTTCTCCGGGAAGAACCGGGTTAGCCCCTACCGAAATTGCAGGATTAAAATCAGCCATACATCCTCCCAACTCTTAAACAGGTCCTCTTAACGATTCCACAATCCCAAGATACCCTTGCTTTCCTTCTTCTTTGCTTCTGTTCCCGGCCTCTTGCCAATGCTTTCAGCCCATTCTTTGAGGTTCTGGGTCACTTCAGAACTGGAAAGCTGGGCGACCGGGTCGCCTTCGTGAATTGTTTTCACAACCTGGGGATACTGATTGGGTACCCGCCAGAAGATCTTTTGTTCCAGAACTTTTTCGATCTGGGCATCTGACACTACGTTGCGCTTGTGATGACGGTTTAGAACGACCCGAATCTTATTGCGAGGAATATCCTTGCTGGCGAAGTATTCCAGTTAGCGCACGACGTTGCGAATGGCCGAGACTTCCGCCACTGTAACCAAGTAAAGTTGATCGCAATCCCGAATCACGGCGAGATTCTCCTCGTTGAGGGCGGGAGGAAGATCAACCAAAATGAACTCATAGCGTGCGCTCAGGAAATTCAACGTGTGGGCCAAGGCGCCGCGCGGGAGCGCTTCCCGGCTGGCCACGCTGCCTTCTGGAGCCGGAATCAGATCCAGTCCGCTCGAGTGCCGCATCACGAAGCTTTGCAGAAAATCAGAGTCCAGGCGGTCCGCATTCTCCAGCAGTTCGAAGAAGTGGAATCGCCCCTTGGTCAGCTTGAGATACAGTGCGGCATCTCCGAAATCTGGATGTAAATCCAGGAGCAAAGAATTTCGGGAGAACGAACTCGACAGCAGGGCCCCGAGTTGCGTGGCCAATGTGGTCGTGCCGCACCCTCCCTTGGAACCCATGAAAGCCAAAACCTGTGCCCGGCCTTGATCTTGTTTTTCCTTGTCCTTCCTTCGCGATCCAATCCGCGCTACGGCCTTAACCAGTTGCTCGCGCTCGATCGGC
>QIAK01000550.1:2269-4853 GCA_003225515.1 Acidobacteriota bacterium
GAGACTCCCTAAAGATTCCACAAACGAATCTTGATCCTGGGTGTCACGGTACTCGAAAACTCGACCTCTCAGTTGGATCAAGCCGGTCGAGCCGGCGAACAGGCCCAAAAAGCGCCACATCTCCTCGTCCACGCAAACGCCCACGACGGAAACCGGCTCGCCGAGGTTGACCGTTTCTCGGCGGGAAGGGCTTGTGGAATCGTTGGCCGTCATTGCTCTCATTTCACTCCCGTAGGCGGTGCCGTATTGACTTCCTTGTTGCCGGGCGCTTCTTTATCGAATTTCGGGACATCAAGAAATGGCACCGCCAACTTCGGCGCCATCGGCACCGGTGCGTCCACGTGAACCGGATCCACAATGTGCGGAGTCACTAATACCAGCAGTTCGGTATTGTTCTTGTTGATCGACCGTGAACGGAAGAGCTGTCCCAATATTGGGATATCCCCGATACCCGGCACCTTGCTCAACTGGATTGTGGCTCGGCGATCCAGCAAGCCGGCGATGCTGAAGGATTGTCCGTCTTTAAGCTCCACTTCAGTCTCCGTGCGCCGAGTGGAAATTGCTGGGATCGTAAAACCTGAGAGAGTTAACGCGTTGGAGAAGTCCAGTGTGCTGACCTCTGGGGCTACGTGCAGACGAAGAGTGTTATCATCCTGGACAAAAGCGGTGAAGTCCAACTTCACGCCGAAGGGCC
Source organism: Acidobacteriota bacterium (assembly GCA_003225515.1). GTDB lineage: Bacteria > Acidobacteriota > Terriglobia > Terriglobales > Acidobacteriaceae > Sulfotelmatobacter. Next base: position 2,964 of record QIAK01000550.1, read on the forward strand.
TGAAGCTGATCGTAACAACGGGAATGCCCGTGGAACCCGAAACGATGGGGAATGGGAATTCACCGCCGGCCAGGAATGTAGCTTTTTGGCCGCTAATGGCCATCACATTCGGCTCCGCGAGAATCTGGAGCACATCCCTCGCCTGCAGAGCCTGGATGGCAACTCCGAGATTGATATCACTATTGAACAGAAAAACGTTCAAGGGGTTGACGTAGTACCTGCTAAGACGTTGGTTGTTGTCGTCGCAGAACTGGTAGTGACTGCGGTGCCTCCAAATTGCCCTGTACTTATAGTTCCTGTCGTGTGACCGATACTTGGGGTGAACCAGTTCGCTCCGAGTTGCATGATTGCCGTTCGATCGACTTCCGCGAATTTGACCTCGAGCACCACCTGGCGTTCGTGAATCAGAGGCACGTGAACCGAGTTGACTACCGAAGCCGAGTAGGCCCCCGCCATCTTGCTGAGGTCTTCGACGACATGTGCATTGGAGGCGGTTCCGGTCAGAACGAGCCGTCCGGCGTCAGCCTCAACGTCCAGTTGTTCTTTCGGATAGGAGCGTTGAATTGCGCTCCGCAAGCCTGCAATGTCGAGATCCACGGCGACGTCGAGAATCTGTGATCGGCCAGAGGCGTCCCAAAGGATCAAACTGCTGTTGCCCGCCGCTTTCCCCTCGACCACGACCTGCGTCGGAGAGGTGGCGATCGCTTCGACCGCCGTGGGATTGCTGGAAAGCACGCGGGTGAGCGGGGCTTGAACATTGATCACCACCGACTTGCCCACCAGCACGTGTACCGTCTCTCCTTCGCCGGGCGATGCCGGCGTAGGCGCGCTCTGCGCGGCGCCAAAAGTGCCGATCAAAAGAAGAAGCAAGGGGTGCACGATCTTCGAATTCCTCATTATTGTTTTTCCGCTTCCTTGTCGGCTGCATTGAATTTATGAACCGTTTTCTGGGTACCCTGAATAACCTCCAGAACGTAAGTGGGCTGAGCCTTGACTGGGATTCGTTTCCCGTTTCTCGCGATCACAACCGGCGGCTTGAGCATGGGTACCAGTTGATCGAGGCGTGCGGGATGCATCTCCGCCGTCTTGGTATCGGTACCGTTGCGCAACACGAATTGGATCACGCCCTGGGTGGTGGCCAGTTGTATTTTCTGCGAGTCCTCGGGAGTCAACAGCAAAGTCACCACGTCGACCGCCTGGGGCTTGCCCTGGGGATCCGGCTCAATCGTCTGTCCCGCGGTGAGGACCTCAACGTCCTGCAGCACCGTCTGGGTAATTGTGCCCATGTTATTTGGCATGTTGACGGTGCACAGCACGTCCACGTGAGAACCCGGATACAGAAAACCGGCAACGCCAACGATTTCATTGGATCTTATCGCCGTCGCCCGCATACCCGGCGGAATCTTGGTGGACAGTCCGATGCCCGATCCTTCCAGGCCCAAATCCCGCTTCACAATGGGCTCCTTCGCTCCCAGTGAATGAATCAGGGGATGTCCGAGAACGTCCTCTTTTTTTGTAAAGGACCCGGGCATTGCCACGTCGGCGGGCCAATCCACCATGGTTACATCGTTGGGAGACAGTGCGACTCCGGCAGGAAGATCGTTCGCCGCGGCCACAATTTGGCTGAGCGGACGCTGCTGAGTTGCACGCAAGCGCCGGAACACTACCCAAGTGAATGCCGTGGCCAATACCGCGGCCATTAGAAATGCGAGCATGATGCGTTTCGCGTTCGTAACTCACCTCCACCAGATTGCGTTGCCGGCGCACGATAAAGCGCCCACTGCGATCGCTACTCCGAACGGTACTCGTTGCGAGCCCGGCGATTGCACATTCAATTCAGGATGTGGCTGCAATCCAGAAGTGAGACGATAGTATATGAGTCGCATGGTA
>QIAK01000032.1:0-11646 GCA_003225515.1 Acidobacteriota bacterium
AGGGTGGGGTCGCTCTGGCCCCATTCGCGCCGCGGCTAGTGCGCGTTTCGGGCGGTTTTGAGCGCTTCCGGGGAGCTTAGGCGTATTACCGCTGCGGCGGCGCTGTAGCGGACTTTTTCATTCTTGTCGGTAAATCTTTCTTCGAGGGCGGGCTGTAACGAGGCATCGCCGCGTTGCGCGATGGATTCGACGGCGGCGGCTCGAACGATCCAATTTTTGTCTCTAGTGGCGTTGACCAGCGCTCGGGAAGTTGCGGGATCGGGGTCGTGAGCAAGAAAGGTTGCGGCTGCCGCGCGCACTGGATTGGGATCTTTCTTGTGCATGGCGCGATATGCGTCCCAGCCAATGCCGGCAAAGGGTATGTAGCCGATGCCCTCGGATATGCCAATCTTGGCGAGTTCTTTCGGGTTCTTCAGCGTCTCCATCTGTTGCGCTATCATTCCGTCACCTGACTTGCGTTCGCCGGTGAGCAGATCGTAGTACACGGCGTAGGCGGACTTATCGTCTTTTAACATGCGCAAGGAATTGGCCGCGGCCATGACGACGCGAATCTTTGGGTCGCTCAGGGCCTGCTCTAGTTTTGGAATCGATTCCCTGGAGTGCATCTGTCCGAGCGCGGTTGCGGCGGCTTCGCGAACCTCGGGCTTGGGATCCTTTAAGGAATTTTCCGCCATTTCGCGGGCGCGGGGAGTGTCTTGCAGCAGGCCGAGAGCGCGGGTGCCGTTCATTCGCTGGGTTGTGACTTTGGAAAGTGTGGCGGTCACGAGCATGTCCCAGGCTTTGTGTTTCGGACTCTCGATGTCATCGCGCGCCTGAGCGACGCAGGAAATTGCGCCGGCAAATATCACTATCAGACAGATCGCGAATTTTGAAATTCCGCACATTGAAGCGCCAGTCGTGGGCTGGAGTGTGGGGTTATCCCGGCCCTTAGACCGCAAGCGCAGGATTGGATGCAGTTTGAGAGAAAACTGTATAGCGCTTCTGTGGGCGGGTGGCCGTTCAAGCCTGGCTTTCGCCTGGGTGGGAACGATGCTGGTGCGGGAGGATTAAGAATTAAGGTCTGTGCTGCCCACCCTTTCGCAAGAAACGCGAAAGGATGGGGCACCCAGCCCTTACTTGGCCACTGCGGTCCCCGCGGGTATCACTGGAAGTACGATGCGCGAGACGTGGCCGGCATCGTCGTGGATGCGGATGTGCCCCACCTGCATTGCGGATGTTATGACTTCCGATTTTCCTGTTTGCAGGTTGCGGGAAAAATGCGGCATGAATGCGCCCGACACTTGCACGCGGATGCGATGTCCTTTGCGAAAGAGATTCGAAGTGAGTAACCGGTTCAGCTCGAGCCGATAAACTTTTCCCGGTTCAACGAGTTCAGGCTTCGCCGTCGGGCCAGACATCGAGCACGCGCACCCAGAGGTCGAAGTCGGACACATCGGCCGAGACGTACATCTCCGCTTGAATAGGACCGGTGACCTCAAGATCAGAAGTCAGCGGCTCGGAATCGAACAGCAGAACATCTTTGCGGCGCGCAAATGAGCGGTAGTCGCGGGCTCCAAATTGTTCGTACAGATCGCGAACCGGATGTGCCGGATCGGATGTAAATTCGGCGAACGGATCACAGTTCGCGCAGGGATCGGCGCCGAGAGAGAGCTTTGCGCCTGCCGCATTCGTCAGATAAAACGGGGTCTGCTGCGCACGCACCAGGGGCCATGCGTCTTCGTCTCGCCATACATTCGCGCCCATGACGAAAATGCGCACCGGCTTTTCTTTCTCGACACCATTATCAATTCCCTTCAGATAGTGATCCATCCAGCGCAGGATGATTTCGTCATAGTCCACCGCCGCCGATTTGCCGAAATCAAGGTCTCCTGCTTTCGAAACCTGGAGTTCACCGTGGGTCCAGGCACCGATAATGGTTTCACTGCGCGGGCTCGGCTCATTCTTACGGGCATCGAGTAGGCCGTTGAAATTTGTGGTGGCGCCGTCCGGCCCGTAGGCTTCGTCGTACCAGCCGGAAATATTCAGGACGGCGGCGTGCACGCGATCGTATTTGTCCCGCAGTTCCGCCCCATCCCACCAGTCGCTCATAGGTGGATGCGCCAGCCATTCGTAATAAAAGGGCGCGACCGTTTTCAGGTCGGGAAGATCGCGCATGGGCAAGTAGTTCTGCATGCGCTCGTGTTCTTTTTTCCAGGCCGAAGCCGCTTCTTTGCGCGTTTTGGGACCCGGAAGGTGCTTTCGCACGCGGGCATCTGGAGCGATGTTGAACCAAATCCAATCCAGCCACGAGCCGTCAAATACGCCTCCGGAATAGAAGAAATTGCGTGGCGTCGAAAAGGTCATTGCCGGAACCATGGCCTTCAGGTGAGGAGGATTCTCGACCGCGGCGAGCCACTGCACCGCGCCGGGGTAGGACAGGCCGAACGTGCCAATCACTCCATTGGACCACGGCTGGGTGGCGGCCCATTCGATCGTGTCGTAGCCATCGCGGCCTTCATTGCGATAGGGATCAAAGTCTCCTTCCGAGGCGTAACGGCCGCGGACATCCTGAATGACAACAGCGTAGCCGCGAGTGACAGCCTTGACGAACGTAGTCCAATCCTTGGGGGCTTTGGCTTTGCCGTACGGCGTGCGATAGATGAGGACTGGGAATTTGCCGGTAGCGTCGGGCAGCCAGACATCGGCGGAAAGGGTCACGCCGTCCCGCATTTTTACCGGGACATCCAATTGAATCGAAGGACGCGCCTCTCCAGATGCCGCCAGCGAAAAAAGAAGATCGAGAGAAAGCGCAATGGACAGAACAAAGGCGGCTCGCATGACAGGCAGGATTCTACGTCCGTTAAGCCAGCAGTGGAAGTTGCGGGCTCGCTTGGGAGCCGCGATCATCGTCCACCGGGTCGGCGAATTTTCTTAATTCGGGATAATTCTGCAGCAGGGTTGGCGGCGCTTGCACCCGCTTACCGGTAATCATCGCTTTTAGTTCCAGGGCGTTGACCCCGGCCTTGCTTTCGAAATGATTGTTGGTGATGACGTAGGTCGTCTCTGCTTTTTGCGCGACATTTTCAATTCGCTCTTTCCAGCCCGCCAATTCCCTTTCGTTGTAGAGATAGTTGTAGCGGTCGTTGCGGTTGTCGGAATCGAACCACTGATCGTAGTTGCGCCCGTGCAGGCGCACGTAGGCGATGGGCGCGGTAACGTGCTCGGTAGGGGCGAGGGAACGTCCTAGGAGCGGCTGATCAATGTTGCAGAAGGCGACGCTCTTTTGTGCGAAGGCGGCGATGGTTTCGGGATTGTCCCAACTGGAATCACGCACTTCGACCGCGCGAGGATAGTCGATGAACTGGCGCAGCAGGCGGTCGAGATATTCCCGGTTCAGCGAAGTGTTCTTAAAGGATATCGGGAACTGAATGAGCAGGGCTCCCAGGCGTCCTTCGTTGGCAAGGACGTCGAGACCTTCACGAGTACGAGCTTCGTCTTCGTCGGTGGGTCGGATGGTCGCGGCGGACGTGGGACCTACCACCGCAACGGGCGAGTGCGTGAAGGCTCGATAGAGCTTTGCGGTAAACAGGAAATTCGGATTTACGGCCGCAACCTTGCGGCACCAGAGCTTGGCCAAATGCGCCTTCACGGGTCCGTAAAACGATGTGTTGATCTCGGTGGTGTCGAAGAAACGGGCCAGATATTCCAGCGGATGCAGCTTGCGGTGCTGCATGCCCGAAGGATAGAAAATTCCTTCCCAATCCTTATAGGACCAGCCAGCGGTCCCGAAGCGGATGCTGTAGGGGTGAGTCTGAGGCATACGGAGTTGGGCTGTGGATTCCATGATGGAACCGCAGACGGAGGGCAGGCCAAGATTAGCATAACGACGTGGGCTGGGGTGGGCAGGAAAAGAATCGCGAATTGTGAAACACAGGAGTATGCGAAAAATCCAGTTTTCATTTTTTATATTGTGGCTACTGATGAATCCGGCGATACGACTGGCAGCGCAAGAGGAACCGGAGGCGGCAAAGGTTCGGGCTCTGGAAGCCAAATTGATGGAAGCGTATAAGCAGCGGCAATTCGATGTTTTCGCTTCGATGCTGGATGACGATTTCGTGATCACGTTTGAGGATGGCAAGGTCTACGGCAAGACTGGATATGTCAGCTTCAGCGCGACTCCATCGGTTCACGTGGACACGGTGGAAATGTCAGAGGTCAAAGTGCGGATGCACGGAAGCACCGCAATAGTGACGGGCTGGTATCGAGAGCGAGGAGAAAACAAGGGAAAAGCTTACGATTATCATGATCGCTTCACGGATGTATGGATGAAGTCCGGAGGCAGTTGGCGGCTGGTTGCCTCGCACTATGGCGTTCCGGTGAAACCGTAAGCTGAATCGCGGATGTTCGCGGGCTAGGATTTTTATTTTTCTATGAAGGCCAATTTGGAGTCAGAGCAGGGTCGAACTATTCGAGGCTTCAGAGGACGGACGGTGCTGTCGTTTGAGAGCCGACGGTCCGCTGAGATTGCGCTCTTAATAGAAAACTGCGGCGGCCGTGCGATAGTTGCGCCCGCCACACGAGAAGTTCCGGCCGAGAGCAGTGACGACGTGGCGCGCTTTGCCGCCGAGCTGATGCAAGAAAAAATCGATCTCGCGATTTTTCTGACCGGCGTGGGAACGAGAGCCTTGGCGCGCGCGATCGAACCATTCTGTGCGCATGAACAGTTCGTGGCTTCTTTGTCGAGGGTTGCGGTTCTCGCCCGTGGGCCCAAGCCTGTTGCGGCTCTGAAAGAATTCGGCATCCCAATTCGGTGGAATGTTCCGGAGCCGAACACCTGGCGGGAAATTCTGCAAGTACTCGATGTCAACAAAGTTCCACTGCAGGGGCAAAGAGTGGCAGTGCAAGAGTATGGGGTTCCGAGCAAACACCTGGTGCATGGGTTGGAGGAGCGCGGCGCGGAAGTACTTTCGGTGCATGTTTATGACTGGGCTCTGCCGGAAGACACTGCGCCTCTGCGAAACGCGATTGAGTCTCTGGCCGGGGCGAGCGTGGATGTGGTGTTGTTTACTGCTGCCATTCAGGTGCATCACCTGCTGCAGGTAGCCGAAGAGATGGGTTCCAGAGATTCTCTGCTTACAGCTCTGCATCGAACTGTTGTCGCCTCGATCGGGCCAGTGACTTCCGAAGCACTCGCGGAATACGGAATTGCGGTGAGCATGGAGCCAACGCACCCGAAGATGGGATTTTTGGTCAGAGAAGCGGCGGAGTTCGAAGCTGTTTCGAATCCGTAGGCAGAACGCCAGTCTCTTACTCTATTACTCCATCGACAAAACCACCCAATAGACACCCGTGGGATACGTGTCGCTACGGCCGTAGCAGGCACCGATCGAGAAGGTGTGCAGGTTATAGCTGCTGATGGCGTATCCCGATTCGCTGGGCAGCATTTCGGGATGCAGAGTCGTGTAAGTGAGCACGGTAGCGCGCTTTGCAAGATTACGAACCGGGGGAGTTCCGAGCTTGTCAGCGTGCGCCATGGAGCAGGCGGCGTCGTCTGCAATGTTCAAATGGCGGCTCTCTAGTTGGGGCAGACGTAGCTGATGGCGTCGCTGGTTGAGCGCCGTCGCGATTCGCTCTTTCACCTCGTGGGCAGAATAGTTGGGGAGGGCGTGACCGAAGTCCTGCACAATGAATAGCCGGTCTCCACTCCGAACCACGCCCAGCCCGACCACGTTATAGGCCGGGTTGAGCAGGTTCGCGCGGTGCGGGGGAGAAAGCATGAGATGTTCGTGACCGTGTTCGGCGTCATAATCGAGCGCAACGTTTTCTCCTTCCTGATCAAGCTGGAGGTTGGTCCTGTCCGCCAGCCGCTGTGGAAGTGAGAGCTCGCCTTTCAATTGGTGCGAGAGTTGCCGTGCCGTCAACATCGCCTGGGCGTGGATACGGGCAGCGTTCGACAGTCCGGGATCGAGCGTGAGCAAGGGTGCGCCCGCTTTCCGGCGTGACTGGTTCGCCAACGCGAGCAACTGCTGTTCAGTCTGAAACTCGTAATTGTCGAATGGAATGTCGGGAGCCTTGGCTGCTACGGCCGTGAGCTTGGCCTTTTGAGGGTGCTGGCCAGGTTCTTCCGCCGGGGATGCCATCAGGCGAGTGCCGGACTGTACGGTCACAGCGCCCATTCCGAGCAGGGACATTAACAGCAATGTGGGGACCCTATGCATCAGTTTGGCCTATCAACTGGATCCTGGGAAGGATCGCTTTCGCTAGAGGCCCCATCGGGCGGGCATCGTTCAGGCGCAACATTGGTTGCTGGTGCTAGGCTAGGGGTTGGCTATAAGGTCGAGTAGTTACCTGCGTCTATGGAACTAGGGATCAGTGGGGGCATTGGCCTGTTGTTTGGGTGTCTGCTTGCTTGGCTGGCGCTGCGTTCGCGCACGGCGGCGCTGCAGACTCGTTTGTCATTGACAGAGAAGCAATTAGGGTCTGAAAAGGCCGATTTGGCGCGGCTTTTACAGGAACAGCGGACGCTCGTGGAGAGCCGAGCGCGGCTGGAATCCGCTCTTGAATCCGAACGAAAGACCAGCAACGAAAAGATCGAATTACTGACGAAATCCAGCGATCGCGCCGCTGCCGACCTGCAGAATGCATTCAAAGCGCTCGCCGCCGACGCCCTGACGAGCAACAACGTTTCCTTCCTGCAGGTCGCGCAAGAGACACTCAAGCGATTTCAAAGCGCGGCCCAGAGTGACTTGGAGATGCGTCAGAAGGCAGTTGCCGACCTGGTCACGCCTGTCCGCGAATCGCTCAGCAAAGTGGACGCGCAGATACAGCAACTGGAAATCGCACGTAGCGAGGCCTACGGCGATCTCAAGTCCCAGGTGCAATCGTTGATTACAACGCAAAGGGAGCTGCAGTCTGAAACCGGGAACCTGGTGCGAGCCTTGCGCACTCCGAATGTGCGCGGACGGTGGGGAGAAATTCAGCTGCGGCGCGTTGTCGAGATTGCGGGCATGCTGTCGTATTGCGATTTCGCCGAACAAGAGACCGTGACCGGTGAAAGTGGACGGCTTCGCCCCGATCTGGTGGTGAAGTTGCCGGGTGGAAAGCAGGTTGTAGTCGATGCGAAGACGCCGCTGCAAGCCTTTCTCGATGCCTTCGAAACCACCGACGAAGAGGCGCGGCGCACTTGTCTTGCGAACCATGCGCGCCAAGTCCGTGATCACATTAATACTCTGAGCGGAAAAAAATATTGGGAGCAGTTCGAGTCCACGCCTGAGTTCGTGGTGATGTTTCTTCCAGGCGAAACTTTTTTCAGTGCTGCGCTGGAGCAGGACACCGGGCTGATCGAGCACGGAGTTTTAAACAGAGTCATCCCGGCATCCCCGACGACGTTGATCGCTCTCCTGAAAGCCATCAATTATGGATGGAACCAGGAGAAGCTGACGCGCAACGCGCAACAGATCAGCGCGCTCGGCAAGGAATTGCATGAGCGCTTAAGAAAGCTGGCGGGACACATCTCTGGAGTCGGCGCCAATCTTGACCGCGCAGTGGAGGCCTATAACCAGGCAATCGGATCGCTGGAGAACCGAGTGTTAGTTTCAGCGCGCAAGTTTTCTGAACTGGGCGCTTCCGTGGCCGACGACATTCCGGAACTGGAGCCGATTGAGACCACGGCGCGCGCATTGTCGTTCGAGTGGGACGACGAGCCCGTAGCAGAACCTACGCCGAACAACGATCGCAGGGCGGGATAGATTGGACTATTTGAAGCCGCTGAACAGGACTGCATCGGTGTTGTTATAGCGCGCGCGGGTGATCGCGAATTTCTTTCCATCCAGGGACCACGCGTAGGCGGAGACGGAGGCCGGCTCAGAGTCGAAGTGGGTCAGTTGGACGGGTGGGCCGCCGTTCAATGGCTGCAGATAAACGTTTTGTATACTGCCGGCGGTGTTGTGTATGTAGGTGAGGGCGCGACCTCCGGGAGCCCATCCGAGTTGAGTCCAAGTGAAGGTCGACGGCAACTGAATCTCGTTTACGATGGCACCGTTTTCCAAGCTTTGCAGCACAATCTTCGACTTTGCGCTCGCACCCTGGCCCTCGGCTTTTCCATATGCGATCAGTTTGCCGTCGGGCGAGACCGGTGGATTGAACTGGGTACCACGAGCTAAATCCACCGGGGTGCCACCGTCAATCGGAATTTTAAGGATGTGCGGCAAAGGATCATTGGGCAGCGACCCGTTGTAGACGAGCCATTTGCCGTCGGGCGTACAGTAACCTTTTTCCTCGTCCTGTCCAAAGGTAAGCTGTTTCAACTCGCCGGTTGTCGTGTTCAGCCGCCATAGGTTCGGCTGATTGTTCTCAAGGACGCGGGATACGACCATGAGGTCGCCTGGACCGCAGCCGTTGGCGCCTAAGATCAAGTCGTCATTCACGAGCAAGCGAGTTCGATTGCTGCCATCAGCGGCCGTGGTATAGATGCGGAAGACTGAGTCGCGCTGCAGGAGTTTGCCGGCCGCGATCCAGGAGAGTTCGTATCCGGTGGCCTGTTCGGTCGAGATCGGCTTTAACTGCCAATTGATCTTGTCATTGAGGACCGCGGGAGAGTCGCCTACGAAGATGGTTGCCTCCGCATGCGACTGGGTCGTAACGAGGGACTTGCCGTCGGCCGTGACGCTCAGAGAGATGTACTCGCTCAAGTCGTTGGTGATTTTGAAGGGCTCGCCGGCAGGATAGGGTTGAAACCAGATTTGCGAGCGCAGGCCGCCAGATTTTTCCGCGGCGCCGAAAAATAATCCGGAAGAATCGGGCAGCCACGCCACCGAGCGGATCACGGTGGGAAGGGGAAGTTCTTTAGCGATCTGCCCATTGGGCTTGAGCACAAGTATGGAACTAATTTTGTTTTTTCCGACTCCAAAAACGCCGATCGCAATGAGGTCGCCTGAGCCAGTCCAGGAAGGATCGGTCAACAACCCGGTAAATCCAGACTGGCGGCGAAAGACGATTTGCTCACCGGTGCCGTCGATATTCGCAATTAGAAGCTGATCTTCATTCTTGTCGTGAACGGAGCGGCGGTAGACCATATGTTTGCCGTCGGGCGAGAAGGAGACGGCGCTGGCCACATCGCTCACAATCTGCCGCGACGGCCCACCGAGGGACGGCACACTATAGAGATTGAAGTTATTGCGATTTACGGGGTCGGCATGGGTGTAGTAGAGGTAATTGCCATCGGGTGTAAAGGCGGCACCAGTCCCATAGAAACCGATCTGCGGTGGCACGACTGTCACTTCGCTCCCAGTGGCAATCTGTTTGACCCGCAGGCTACGTTCTCCTTCGCGTCTGCCATAAGCCACCAGTCTGCCGTCGGCGGAGATGCTGGCAAAATCGGTGACCTGTCCATGTTCTGTGAGCGGGCGAATGTCGAGATTGCGAGTATTGATGATGGTTGGAGAACTCTTGCTCACTCTGTAGAGGCCAAGTGCACCTGCAAGTGCAACCGCGACAATCCCCAGCACCGCCGCTGTCAGAATACCCTTGTGCCGGCGGGCCTCGGCCATCAGCACGGAACCGGTTGTCAACGATGACGAGGAGGAGGTTGCATACGCGACGGAAGTGAGTGCGCTGGACGGGGGACCCTCTATCACTACCCTGCCGGATTCGGTTTCGCGCTTCAGGCGCTTCAAATCGGCGCGCAACTCAGACGCGTGCTGGTATCGCAGATCCCGATCCTTCTCTAGAGCTTTCTGAATAATGCGTTCGAATTCAGCGGGAACTTCCGGATTGAGGCGCACTGCGGCGGCCGGAGTTTTATGCAGGATCGCGTCAATGATATCGCCGGAACCTTCGCCGCGAAATGGCACGGCGCCCGTCACCATCTCGTACAACACACCACCGAACGAGAACAGGTCCGTGCGGGCGTCTAGTTCCCTGCCCCGCACCTGCTCCGGGGACATATAGGCTACGGTTCCCAGCATCGCGCCCGGACTGGTCAAGTGCTCTTCGCTGACTAAATTCTCCGGAATCGTTGCGGTCGCCCCGTCGGAAAGGCGACTGGTGGGCATTGAAGCCTTGGCTAGACCAAAATCCAGAATTTTGGCGTGCCCACGCTTAGTTACGAAAAGGTTCGCCGGTTTGATGTCGCGGTGGACGATTCCGCCTTCATGGGCCGCATCGAGGGCGTCGGCAATCTCGATGGCGAGGGTAAGGACGGTCTCCATTTCCATGGGACGTCCGGCGATGCGATGCTTCAGCGTCATGCCCTCGAGGCACTCCATGGCGATGAACGTCTGGCCATGCTGATCGTCGATCTCGTAAATGGTGCAGATGTTGGGATGGTTGAGGGCGGAGGCAGATTTGGCTTCCCGCTCGAAGCGACTGAGAGATTGCGGATCCTTGGCGACGCCGTCGGGCAGGAATTTCAACGCAACGAAGCGCCCCAACTTGACGTCCTCGGCCTTGTAGACTATGCCCATGCCCCCACCGCCGAGCTTCTCGACGATGCGGTAGTGCGAGATGATCTGGCCAATCAATTTTTGGGGTTTCCGGTTTCGAGTCGCCTCATCTTAAGGCCGGTTCTACGAACAGTCAACGGACGTAGATCGAGGCTCTCCAGAAGCATCTCTGACAAAATCCACTTCGGGTCCCGGTAAACTTGAGGGAGATATTCGGTTCTAAGATACGGCAGCACTGTGGATCGTCATAGCTCCGCGATAAGACAGATTCCGTAAACGATTGGGCTGAGCTAACTCCAAGAAATGCAAGAGAAAAGGCCTACCGAATTCCACAGAAACATCCACAAATACATACTTCGTGTTCGAAAATGCATCTATAATTTCGGAAGTGCCTACATTTGAGGAACTTAGCCTTCCGGAAATGGAACCTGACGTGGCAGCGAAGTTGCTCATTGGGAGCCAGTGGGAACTCTCTTCCACGCCCTCTCCGCCTGGTCGGGGTTCGGGCCCTGTGCCGAAGCTCATGAATCGGGAAAGCCAAGTCCGCTTTGTTGCCGTCCTGTTGTTCCTCCTGACAGTGGCTGCGGTGATCTTTGCGGGGTTCAATTTCCAGAAGGAACGCGACTCTGCGGTGCCGGACGATGGCGTCTGGTGGATCGAACACGACGGTCGCCTGCTGGCCGACCGAGTCGACCCCAACGGGCCGGGTGCGAAGGCGGGAGTCAAACCGAACGATCAGCTGATCGCGGTCAACGGACAGGAAATCAAGAACACTCCGGGACTGGTTCGGCAACTCTATAACACGGGTGTCTGGTCGAAGGCGACTTACTCGCTGATGCGGCAGTCGGTCACGCTCGATTCCAACGTCATTCTGGTTCCAGCCGACCGCTCGCTGAATAATTGGTTGCGTTTGATTGCGCTGATCTATCTGGGAATCGGCGTATACGTTCTGCTGCGGCGCTGGACGGCGCCGGGGTCCACGCATTTTTATATTTTCTGCCTGGTATCGTTCGTTGCGTATTCATTCAAGTACACCGGGAAACTCAACGACTTTGACTGGACGATTTACTGGAGCAACATTGTCGCCTGGGTGTTGCAGCCGGCGTTGTTTCTGCATTTTGTTCTGACGTTCCCTGCGCGGCAGCAATTCGTTCGAAAAAATCCCTGGCTCCTGGCTTTAGCTTACGTCCCGGGTGCCGTGCTGCTGGGGCGGCACATTGTTGCG
>QIAK01000032.1:11749-19675 GCA_003225515.1 Acidobacteriota bacterium
GATTCTGCGGCAGCAATTGAAGTGGGTAACGCGAGGAACAATTCTTGCGATCGTTCCCTACACCCTGTTCTACGTAGTTCCTTACCTGATGGGTTCGCTCCCGGGGACGGGGATGAAGCTGTCGGTGTTGTCGCTGGGATTGCTGCCACTGACCTTCGGTTATGCCATCTTCCGCTATCGCCTGATGGATGTGGACCTGATCTTCAAGCGTGGCGTGGTTTACACGCTGTCCGCTGCGGCTGTGGTGGGAATGTATTTTGGACTGGTCGCAGGCGTTGCGACGCTAGTCCAGATGCGGCAACCGAATACCGGGCGGATTGGGCTGATTCTGGCCGTCGTGGTTACGGCGCTTCTGTTTGATCCGGTACGCAAGTGGATTCAGGATCGCGTCGACCATCTTTTCTACCGCACGGTATACGACTATCGCCGGACGCTTCTTGAATTCGGCCGCGAACTGGGGTCTGAAACCGATCTCAACGCACTGCTCTCGTCGGTGCTGGACCGTTTGTCACGCACTTTGGCGGTCGATCGCATCGCCATTTTCCTGCGCACCGGAGACGAGGCCGAGCAGTTCGTCATTGCGAAATCTGCGGGCATGAGTCACGCGGGCAATCTTGATCTCAGCTTCCTGAGCGCTCCGCGACCGGAACCGGCGGGACACTTGTTCTTTGAGAACACGCATCAGGTGCCGCGCGAGACGGCGGGGTCGCAGGACGCCATCGCGCGATTGGATTTGAACTATTACATTCCATGCCGCGCGCAGCAGAAAGCCGTGGCGGTGCTCGGCCTGGGGAAAACTACTAAAGGCGATTACCTTTCCAGCGAAGACATCGAACTGCTGGAGACGCTGGGCGGCTATCTCGGCATCGCCATTCAGAATGGACGGCTCTACGCTTCCCTGCAGCAGAAGGTGGCCGAATACGAACGCCTGAAAGACTTCAACGAAAACATCGTGGAATCCATCAACGTTGGAATCATGGCGCTCGACATGGAAGACCGCATCGAGAGCTGGAACGCGCAAATGGAAGTGATGTACGCGTTGCCGCGATGGCAGGCCCTGACTCAACCGGTGCGCAGCATCTTCCCTGCGGAATTTGTGGAAGAGTTTTACCGGGTACGGCAGAACTCCGGAATTAACAACCTGTACAAATTCCGGCTGCAAACGCCGGCGGGCGAGACCCGAACGGTGAACGTCGCCATCGCTCCGCTGGTGACGCGTAAATTCCAGGTGATTGGGCGGCTCGTGATTATGGACGACATCACCGAGCGGGTCGAACTTGAAGGCCAGCTTTCGCAAGCCGATAAGCTATCGTCAATCGGTCTGTTGGCTGCAGGCGTGGCCCACGAAGTGAACACGCCACTGGCGGTAATTTCTTCCTACACGCAAATGCTGGCCAAGCAATTACAGGGCGATCCGCAGAAATCGGGATTGCTCGAGAAGATCACGCGGCAAACTTTCCGCGCGTCAGAAATCGTCAACAATCTTCTGAATTTTTCACGCACCAGCGGCACCGAATTTACCGATACCGACATCAACAAGGTCATCACCGATACGCTGGCGCTGCTCGAACACCAATTCAAGACAGCCAAGATTCAGGTGCGCTCTGACTTCACCTCCGGAATTTCCGCTATTCAGGGAAATCCCGGAAGGCTGCAGCAGGTTTTCCTGAATCTATTCCTCAACGCCAAGGACGCGATGCCGGGGGGCGGAACCCTGAACGTCGCAACCAGCAATGGGGACATGGTGAGCGTGCGAGTTTCCGACACCGGGTCTGGTATCGCGCCCGAACATATCCAACGTATTTACGATCCGTTCTTCAGCACGAAGACTGCGCCCAAAGAAGGTCAGAATCGCGGAACAGGATTGGGTTTATCGGTAACCTACGGAATAATTCAGGAGCACGCGGGCAAGATTCGGGTGGAGAGCAATCCGGGATCGGGCACTACATTCGCGCTGGACTTTCCGCTGAGCAGGAAGGCAATGCATGTCTGAAGCAGCAGTCATCGCGCGGGGCATGATGAACGGAAGCAATGGCAGTCCATCGCCTGTTGGATCGGTGCTGATCATCGACGATGAGGCTGAGATTCGCGAGTCTTTGCAGACGCTGCTTGAGATGGAAGGATTTGAAGTTGACACGGCCGTCAGCGGCGAAGATGGTATCGCGCAAATGGCGGATCGTCCCTTTGACCTGGTGCTGCTCGACCTGACTCTTCCGGGCCGCAATGGGATGGAGATTCTTTCAGAGATTCGCTCTCACGACTCGCGCCTGCCGGTAATAATGATCACGGCTTACGGCACTGTGGAAAATGCTGTGCGCGCCATGCAGTCGGGTGCCGCGAATTTCGTGCAGAAGCCGTGGGACAACGAAAAACTTCTTGCGGATGTGCGTGCCGCCGTGGGATGGCGCCGCGCTGAAGAAGAAAACGTACAGCTCAAGCGCGCTCTCAAGCAGCGCTACAACTTCGAAAACATTGTGGGCAAGAGCGAGCCCATGCTGAAGATTTTTGATCTGGTCGCACAGGTGGCCAACAGCCGCTCGACAGTGTTGTTGCAGGGCGAGAGCGGCACCGGAAAAGAAGTGATCGCCAAAGCCATCCACCTGAATTCTCCGCGGCGCGACAAACCGTTCGTTCCGGTCAATACCGGGTCGATGCCGACGGACCTGCTGGAATCAACCCTCTTTGGCCACGTGAAGGGAGCATTCACCAGCGCCATAGCTTCCAAGAAGGGCCTCTTCGAGGTGGCGGATAAAGGCACGCTGTTCCTGGACGAAATCGCCACCATGGGACTGGAGACGCAGGCGAAGATTCTGCGCGTACTGCAAGACCGCAGGTTCATGCACCTGGGCGGAATTTCAGAGATCCAGGTGGATGTGCGAATCATTGCGGCAACGAATATCGACTTGCGCCAGATGGTGCGTGAGGGGCGGTTCCGTGAAGATTTGTTCTATCGCCTGAATGTCATCACTGTCGAACTGCCACCCCTCCGTCAGCGTAAAGAAGACATTCCCCTGCTGGTGGAATTCTTTTTGAAGAAGTATGCGGAAGAAAATGTACGCTCGGCTCCGCGCATCACTCCTGAAGCGCTGCGTCCACTCATGGCTTACTCTTGGCCGGGGAACGTGCGCGAACTGGAAAACGTGATCGAACGCGCTGTTGTGCTCTCTTCCGGACCAGAGATCAGCATGGATCTGTTACCCGATTCCATGATGGGTCGCGGATCGTCGCTCAGCCTGCACGACGCTCCTTCTGACGCGTCACTGTTCGAAATCGTCGAGGACGTGGAACGCCGCGTCATCACCGACATGCTCGAACGCTGCAACTGGAACCAGACCGAGGCCGCCGAACGCTTCCACGTGCCGTTGTCCACACTGAATCAGAAAATCCGCCGGTTGAATATTGAGATTAAGAAGAAGGGGCGGTAGGAACAGCTATCGGCTCTCAGCCGTCAGTTCTCAGCTATTAGTCCTCAGTTCTCAATCAAGAGCCATTCCTCCATTTTTCCAATGCGAAGCCCCTGCGGGTTGCAAGCTGAGAGCTGACAGCTGACAACTGGATAGCCGGTTTGACAGCTGATAGCTGACAGCCTTCTCTGTTATAGTTCGGTCAAGCCGAGTGCTCGCACACTTCGCACCGGCCCTCCGACTCGCATGGAACTGAGATCGCCCACAGACTTCGCCAAGCAGAAAGTCCTGGCGGTTCAGGAATACACGCTGTTGGCTGCGCAGTCGGTGGGCAACCTATTCCGCAAGCCGCTGTACTTTGCGGATATGGTTCAGCAGGCCGATCTAATCGGCGTGGGTTCGCTGCCGATTGTCGTGCTGACGGGATTCTTTACCGGCGGCGTTCTCGCATTGCAGACTGCCAACACCCTCCAACGCTTCGGCTCCATCACCCTGATCGGCCAGTTGGTTTCGACCTCGATGGTGCGTGAATTGGGTCCGGTGCTAACCGGCCTGATGGTCGCAGGACGCAACTCTTCTGGCATGGCCAGCGAGTTAGGATCGATGGTGGTGACGGAGCAGATCGACGCCATGCGCGCGTTGGGTACCGATCCGCTAAAGAAATTGGTTACGCCGCGCGTCACCGCGACCGTTTTCATGCTGTTCTTCCTCAGCATTATTTCCGATCTCGTCGGCCTCGCCGGCGGACTCATGGTCGCGAAACTGTTTCTTAGCCTGGATGCCCGGCAATACTGGAGCAATGCGTGGCAGGTGCTGGTGTTGCAAGACGTGTTCATGGGATTGCTGAAACCGGTTCTTTTCGGATTCATCATTGCGACGGTCGGTTGTTATTACGGCATGACTGCGCGCGGCGGAACGCAAGGCGTCGGCCGGGCTACGACCCAGGCCGTAGTCGCCGCGTCAGTGTTTATCCTGGTAACTGACTTCTTTGTCACCAAGCTGCTAATTTCATTGCTGTCTTTTAAGTGATCGCATGTCTGCGCCTAGCCTACCCATCGATCAAACGGATGCTGTTGCCGAGCAACCCACCGGTTCAGCCATCGTGTTTGAAGATGTGCATTTGTCGTTTGAAGACAACGACGTTTTGCGCGGCGTTTCATTCCAGCTGCCTTATGGTGAAACCAAGGCTCTGTTCGGCGTCGCCGGATCGGGCAAGAGCACGATTCTGAAACTTGCGCTCGGGCTGCAGGCGCCGGACTCCGGAAAAATCACGGTACTGGGCAACGAAGTTACGCAAATGCACGAGCGGGACCTTTTTCCGTTGCGGGACAAGCTCGGCATGGTTTTTCAAGAGAGCGCGCTATTCGACTCGCTTACGGTTCGCGAGAACGTCGCGTACCGGCTTATGGAGGAACGTGGCGTTTACGATGAGGCGATTGATGTGCGGGTACGCGAGTCGCTCCGCTTCGTGGAGTTGGAACATACTCTCGATCTTTTTCCTTCGGAGCTGTCGGGCGGCATGCGGCGACGCGTGGCGATTGCGCGAGCCATCATCACCCAACCGGAATTGCTGTTGTATGACTCGCCGACTGGCGGCCTCGATCCGGTTACGTCGAATACTATCGTGGAATTAATCACGAAGCAGCGCGATGTGTACCGCACCAGTTCCCTGCTGGTGACGCACCGGTTGCAAACCCATCAATTCGATCCGCAGACCAGCCAGATGCGGGTGCTGCCGAGAGGTCAGTACTGCGATGTACCGATGACCTTTTTGATTCTGCGCGATGGAAAGGTAATTTTCGATGGCGACATCCGCCAGTTGGCGCACACGGAAGATGAGTACATCCGGGAATATATTTCGTGAAATTGGGGAATTGAGTAATTGCGAAATTGGAAGATCGAGAAGTCAGAGATTGCGAACAGGCCGATCTCATTGTCCGATTACTCAATTTCGCAATTTCTCGATGACCTAATTCTTTCTTACTTTCCTCCCATTGCCTTCTCTAAGTCCGCCGCTTTAGACGGCAGTGCCGCACTCAGCTTGATCAGCTTGCCATCGGCGTCGACGATATAGTCATCCTCGATTCGTACTCCGATGTTCTCTTCGGGGATGTAAATTCCGGGTTCGATGGTGAAAGCCGAACCGGGGCCGAGCGGACTTTTGTAGTCGCCGGGATCGTGCACGTTCAAGCCGATGTAGTGGCCAAGTCCGTGGATAAAATATTGATCCAGCGATTGTCCATGAAGATCCTTGCCGTGCGATTTGATGTAATCCCTTGCGACCTTGTTCAGAGAATCCTCGGCATCGCCAAACAGCATCGACTTGCCCGACTGGAACGCAGCCATAGCCGCTTCCTGCGCGCCCAGCACGATGTCGTAGATCTCACGCTGCCGCGGTGTAAAGTGGCCGTTCACCGGGAGCGTGCGTGTAATGTCGGCGGCATACACGGAATACTCCCCTGCAGCATCGATGACCACCACGTCGCCCGATTTCATGGAGTAGGTATTTTCTGAGTAGTGAAGAATCGTGGAATTGTGGCCCGAACCGACGATGGGCGAGTACGAAGGCCGCTCGCAGCCGCGCTTGCCCCATTCATACTGCATAAGCGCTGAGATTTCAAATTCAGTGACGTTCGGTTTCACGGCTTTCATCGCGGCGAAATGCGCAGCCTCCGAGACGTCCACGGCCTTGCGGATCAGAACCGCTTCGCCCGCGTCCTTACTTGTCCTTAGGGAAGACAACATGGGCTTGACGTCTTGAAAAGAAAGAAAAGCATTTGTACGGTGCAGGAAACTCATAGGCTCTGCGCTGGCCGACGTTTCTCCCTCAGCAGGGACATCGGTATAGACCACCGGACGTCCTGCCGCAATCAGTTTCGAAACCTCGTCGGGCAGCTTGCCCATCTCTTCTACACGGTCGAGCCCGGTGATCCTGACCGCATCAGGATTGTCTGCGCCTAACTTAGGTCCGGTGAATTTCTCAAGCCGCAGGTTGTGGGGCGGAAGAAAAAGAATTTCGGTATAAGCGCGCGCCGGAGAATTGTCTTTCGCCCCTAGTGATGGAGAGATCGGCAAGGCCTCGCCGGGCTCAGTCAGTCCCGAAAGATAGTAAAAATTGTCTTCCTGTCGAAATGCGTAGACTGCGTCTCGGCCTTCGAGTGGAGCGAACAGCACCACCAGCCCGCCGGCTTTTTTGGCCAATGCCTCACGCCTGGCGTGATGGTCGGCGTTGGGCTGACGATCGAGACCATAGCCCAGGGAATTTGCCTTCTCGATTTTGTTGAATGCTTCCCGGTCGTCATTTTGGCGCCGAGGACAAGTTTTTTCCTGCCTCAATAAAGGATCCAACATTGCTCTTATCGATCAGGGCGGAACCTGTATCCACGAAGGTTGGGATGGGAGCAAAGCTGTCCTTCGACCAATCCTTGTCCAAAGAAGGCGGCTTGTGATGATAGAGGTTGTCGAGCATCTGCATGCCGACAAAGGCCATGGTGTAGGGTTTTTGTGCGATCGTGGCCGCGACCACACCTTTCTGAATCCAGTCCAGCGTCTCCTGGTCAGTATCCATCGCGATCACCACTTTTCCAGTAACGTGATAACTGTTCAGCACGCCGGCAACTTCCTTGCCCGATTGCGCTTCCAGGCAAACAAAGGCGTCTACTTTGTCCCGTTCCTTGCCGATGATCTGTGTGGTTGTGTCGAATGCGATGCGCGGGTCACCCTGGATATCGACCACGCGCGTCACCTTGATTCCCGGTGTGCTCGCCAAGGCATCTTTGTAGCCGCGCAGTCGATCCTGCAGATTCGACTGGTCGGGCATGGAAAACACGACAACGTTGCCCTTGCCTTTGAGTTCCTGAGCCAGGCGTTGTCCGCCGGTGAAGCCCGCTTGATAGTTGTTGGTTCCGATGAAAAACAGCCGCTTGCTCGACGGGGCATCCGAGTCGACCGTGATTACCGGGACGCCGGCGGCCACAGCTTTGTCGATGCTGTCCTTGAGCAGAGCGGGGTCGGTCACGCCAAGCAGGATGCCGGTGGCTTTCTTCTGCACGGCCTGGTCGAGAGCATNGGTGAACTCAGACCGCACTTTCATTTGCGCAGAGGCATTGGAGAACCCGGCTCCCGCTGTCTTCCAGTAAGAGACCTGCAGGTTCGCCGAGACAAACACAAAGAATTCGTCGGAGTCATGAGCGGCCCCGCAACTAAGCACGAGCACTGACAGGGTTGCGACAGCAGCGGAATGGAGAATCCTAGGCGAGCGGAGCATCGCATCCTCCTTTCGAAACTTCCAGTGCATTCTGGATGGAGAATCTTAAGCGAGGAGGATTGTAAACGAGCCGTCAACCGAAGGCCAGAAATCAACGCAGAGTCTTGTCGATAAGATCCGAGATCACGCCCTCCTCGACCTCGCCAGAAGAGTTGTACAAAGCAGCGC
Organism: Acidobacteriota bacterium; assembly: GCA_003225515.1. Lineage (GTDB taxonomy): Bacteria > Acidobacteriota > Terriglobia > Terriglobales > Acidobacteriaceae > Sulfotelmatobacter. Next base: position 19,589 of record QIAK01000032.1, read on the forward strand.
CTGACGCATCGAGTACGATTACATGCGGAATGTAGCCTCGAAAATATTTGTCCTTAAACTCTTTCTGTGCTGGAGAGAGTTGATGAT
>QIAK01000032.1:19709-20247 GCA_003225515.1 Acidobacteriota bacterium
CGTAAAGTGCAACTGTGCGCCGGGCCTGCCGCTTGGAGTTGTAGCAGCCTTCGCCGTACATGATTACGTAAGCAGGTTTGCCCGGCGTGAGAGCGGCATCCATGTTGTCGCCCGTTATGAGCGGCCCATCCTGACTGTCGCTGGTGTAGTCGAGCTTGGGATTGAGCTTCAGGTTCTCTCCGGCGAATGCCGGCGCGGCCAGTACGAACAACGCAATTGCGCGGATGATAGCGGTCTTCATAAGCATCAGTTACTCCTCAGCATGAGACTGCGGGCAACCGGAAAAGTTACAGAAATCTACACGCCTACGGGGAAGGGTTTGGTGTGCGTGGTCGCGCTGACGCCTGCGGCTCCGAAGCGCCCCTGGAGCAGCGACATGAGTCCCGTGTACCAGTAGCCCAGGACAAAGAGCAACAGGAATGGAACTGTGATGTAGTTTTCATTGTCGATGGCGTAGTAAACCGTGGCGGCAAAATACGTGCCAATCAGCAGTTCGATCCACGGCACCCATCCCAGCCGCTTGCGATATTTGGTGGCG
>QIAK01000032.1:20362-25655 GCA_003225515.1 Acidobacteriota bacterium
GCGCGGCCAACTCCGGGGGAAAAGTTCGCGCTGCGACACCAGATAAAAACTTGAGATGGAAAAAGTCGAAGCCATGAACAGCGGTAGATCGATACAGAGCATCTGAAACCAGCCCTGATAAGAGCGGATGATCATGGCGGGTAGGAGGAGCACCGAAAGCATGATCATCAGGGGATAGCTGATATTCGCCGTCAAGTGATACCAGGCCTCGATCTTGGTATGCAGTGGCGCATCGCTGCGCAGGACGCGCGGAAGAATCTTTTTTCCCGTTTGCATCAGTCCCTTCGCCCAGCGCGCCTGTTGCGTCTTGAAGGCTGTCATTTCCACCGGCAACTCGGCGGGACATTCCACATCTTGCAGGTAAATGAATTTCCAGCCTTTGAGCTGAGCGCGATAGGAAAGATCCGTATCCTCAGTTAGCGTGTCGTGCTGCCAGCCACCGGCTTCATCAATGGCGATCCGTCGCCACATTCCGGCGGTGCCATTGAAATTGAAAAACAGTCCAGTGCGGGCGCGGCCGGAGTGCTCGAGTACGAAGTGGCCATCCAGCAGAATGGCTTCCACCTCGGTCAGAAACGAATAATGCCGGTTCAGGTGTGTCCAGCGACACTGCACCATCCCAATCTTCGGGTCGGTAAAATGATGGATAGTGCGCAGAAGAAAATCTTCCGGCGGAGTAAAGTCAGCGTCAAAAATGGCGACGAACTCGCCTTTCGCCGTCTGGAGCCCTTCGGCCAATGCTCCTGCCTTGTATCCCTCGCGATTCGAACGATGGTGATAGCTGATGGGATGACCCAACGCCGCGTACCGTTCCACAAGCGCGCGAGCGACGTCGACCGTTTCGTCGGTTGAGTCGTCGAGGACCTGAATGTCCAATTTGTTCGCTGGATATTTCAGTTTGCAAATGGATTCCAGCAGCCGCTCCACGACGTACTGCTCATTAAAAATAGGCAATTGCACCGTGACGCGAGGCAGTTCGGCAAAAAGCGCCGCAGGTTCACTGGTGCGCCTGTTCCCATGTTTGTAATACAAATACACGAGCACGTAACGATGCACTCCGTATCCGGCCAAAAGAATCAGAACAATGAAATACGGAATCAGCAGCGCCACGTCGAATGCGTTGACGTGATACAGCCCGCGGAAAGTAGTGTCCAGAAAATGCTGGCGTATGTAGGGCACAATGCCCTTGGGAGCATTCCAGAGTGCCAGCTTCGCAGTCACGGTGAGATCGGAGGTTAACAAGGCGTTCGATGAAAGGCTTTATTTTACCGGATTCGCGCTCGCGACAGCGCGGGGCGCCTTCGGCGCCAGGTGGGTTCCAAACTGCAACGCCGTTTCCCGGTCTCAACCGAATGCGAATTCGTAGGGTCGAGTTGCCCCCGGCGAATCCCTAAGCTACAAATAGAACACTCATGGAACCCAGTTCAGCGGCTGTCGATCGTGCATCCGGCCGGAGTGCGCTCGTCGAGGCACGGCGGCGCGTTCGGTATTCGCCATTTTGGATCGTAACGATTGCCATGTTAATCCGCGTGGGCTGGATCATCATCGGTCACACCTATAAATTCAAAATTAGCGACAATAATTTCAACTTCGGCTGGGAGATGGGAAGCATCGGCGGCTCGCTCGCGTCCGGTCATGGATTCAGCAGTCCTTTCGGCACGCCAACCGGCCCGACCGCATGGGAACCTCCGCTGTACCCATATCTGATCGCGGGCGTGTTTCGCGTCTTTGGGATTTATTCCAGAGCGTCGGCATTCGTGCTGCTGACGATCAATAGCGTTTTCTCGGCGCTGACCTGCATCCCGATTTTTTTGATCGCGCGCCGGATGTTCTCGGAGAAAGTTGCGGTCGGCTCAGCCTGGGCGTGGGCACTATTGCCCAACGTCATCTTCTGGTGCACACGCGCAGTGTGGGAGACAAGCCTGGCCGCACTCTTGCTGAGTACGATCATTTGGCTGGCTTTGACCTTCGAAGATCGGGATGGCTGGATGCCGTGGATTCAATTCGGAGTGCTGTGGGGCATCACCGCATTGAGCAGCACTTCCCTGCTTTCGTTTCTGCCCGTCGCCGGATTGTGGGGCTGGTACCATCGCGCTCGCCGCGGCAAGCGGTCACTAGCCGGCGTTGTCCTCGCCTCGGTCATTTTCTTTGCATGCATTACGCCATGGCTGGTGCGAAATTATCAAACTTTCGGCAAGTTCATTTTCATTCGCGACAATTTTGGCGCGGAGTTGCGGTTGGGGAATGGACCCGGAGCAGACGGAACTCTGATGGTGTATCTCGACGCGACGCACGACGTCTACGGCATGCGCCAGTTCAAGGCGATGGGAGAATTGCCGTACATAGCGATGCGCAAGCAGCAGGCGCTGGCTTACATCCGGGCCGACTACTCACGATTCGCCAAACTCAGCGTCAAGCGTTTCGTTTATTTCTGGGCGTCCCCACCAAAAGATACCCAGCCGCCATGGTTAAGCGAAGTGAAGAACTCGCTCTTTCTGGCCGCCTCGGTGCTGATGTTCTGGGGGTTAGGCCGCGCCTTGCGATTGCGCAAACCTGGCGCATGGCTGCTGTTTTGGCTGGTTCTGATATATCCGGCGATGTATTACTTCGTATATGCTATCCCGCGCTACAGGCATCCCATCGAGCCGATGATGACGGTTCTGGCTGTCTTCCTGCTAACCGAGGCTGGAAAGAAACCTAAGGCTTCTCCTCCAGATCGATCTTGAGCACGTGAATCTGCTTGAGCTTCGAGTCGAGAACGCCAGTCACAACTGCTTTTCGTCCTTCAAAGCCATGCACCAGGTCGGCCCGGTCGAGGCGGTAGACGTCATTTCCGGCGGAAAGGACGACATAGCCTCCCATGTGTTCGATGCAAAAGACCGAACACGTGTTCGCTGTTCCGCCCATCGACTTCGACTTGAGCATCTCCTGATGCGACCGCGTAAGCGAGTGGACATTCAAAGCACACTGGCTATCGGAGATTTCTCCGTGAAAGACATGCGCGTTCTGCGCGTACGCCGCGCTGGCCAACATTAATATGAACATGCCGACTGCACAGGGCATCGTATTTCGAAAGATGATATTTCGAATTTTGGCTGAGTTCATAAATCTCCTGCTCTCGGTTTCCTACGGCAGCACGGTTAATTTCATGTGCATGCCTTCGTGATCTTCACTGCAGATCACGGTGCAGACAACTTCGTATTCTCCCGGTTCTTGTGGAGCAGTGAGTACGAACTCCTGCTTGCCGGGTTTGAATAACAGATCCCAACCTTCCACTTTGGTGCGGTCCGTGGCGCGTAGCAAAGTGAAGCCGTGGATCGAACCATCGCGATTCCAGGTCTTTCCCCGGTTCGCCGTGACCCGCAGGAGCACTTGCTCTCCCGCTTTCACGGTGATCTCCGGAGTCCGCAAGCGCGCCATCTTGTAGCGGCTGTCTTTATCGGCCGTAATCTCGATGACGTGCTGCGCGGCTGTTTTGGGCACCATTGCGAACAGCGCGCCTACCGCAGCAATCCCCACAACCATACGACGAAGCAATGGGAAATAAGTCATTTTGCTCAAACCGGTCACCTTCCTGATTACTGGGTCATGTAGAGCAGGATCAAGCGGCGATCTTCCGCAGTAATCGTAGCCCGTACACGCATGTGACGGAGAACAGTTGCCATCATGCGCGAAGGGAATTTCTGGGGGGCGGCGTGGCAGCGGCCGGTCACGTGCGACACCGCTGCCGCAGAAGCATTTTCCGCGCTCGACGACGATCCGGTGGAGGATGATGCCGACATGGCGAAGGATGAAAGCGCCAATGCGCACAGAAGAAGAGCTGTCGTGGTTTGGGAGCTAAGTTTCATGATTGCGGCCTCACGCGGCCCAAAGGAATGAGAAACCGGTAAGCGATGCCAAAGCTCCATTGGTTAAAATTTCCTGCCGAACTGAACTGGCGGCCGTAGCTGGCAGTCCCTTTCAGTCCATCATGCAAGAAGTAGTTGACGCCGAAATCGGCCTCGCGTGTGTTCGCGCTGGGAAGATCCAGCGCCTCGGCGGCGTCAGGGCCGATCTCGCCGGAATAAAACTGTTGCATGCGCGCGACGACTTCCGTGTGTCGCATTGGCTTCTGCCAGAAATGCGCCTGACTTAGCCGGTATGCGCCTTCAATCCAATATCCGCTGCCCACGTAAGAGCGAGCGAATTCGGCGCGCAGATTCAATGGAGCTTTCGCCGGCTGCCATCCCATGTGGAAGCCGAACGCGTTCTTGCGATTGTCCTGAAGAGTCTTCTGCCACGAGCCGCCGACTTCGAGCCGCGGACCAGGAAAAAAGAAACCCATCCGTCCGCCGGCATGACGCTCGGAATCGACACTTCCGATGCCGATGCTGGTCGCGGACACATAAGCCGCATAATTCAGATTGACTTTCCCGCTGACGGGAAAACCACCGCGAAACATTGCGCCGTCACTCGGTGCAGTGTTGATGGGCAGAATTAGAGGGTCGGGCTGCAATGCACGAATCCATATGGGATAGAGACGCTCGTTAAATATTCCGAATGGAGTAAGAAATCGGCCGGCGGTAATCGTCAGATATGAATTCGCAATGTAGTCGATTTGCGCATAGTCCACATGCTTGTCGACAGGGCCTCCGTAAGGTCCGCCACCCAAGGGACGCTGAAACTTACCTTCAAATTCGGCGCGCGACTCGATGAGCCAGTGGTCTCCCAATGGCACAAGGAGAACGGGGTTGATTTGGGTGTCGATCACACTCTGTCCGCCGCTGACGAAGCTGAACGAACCGGCGTTACCAGTAAGGATTGGGACGGGCTTTTCGGCGTCTGAACTCTGAGCGGCCATTTGAATTGGCGAGAGGAAAGCAAGCAGCACAAGACCACAGAGAGCAATTTTGTTGCGGCCGCTGGCTGCTTTTCTAAAAGTAATCAACACATGGAACTCCAATTTCGGTCTAAATGGATTGTCTTTCAACCATATGGCGAGTGGAACATCACTGAGGTAACGTCGAGGTATCACGCCATCCGTTTTGGGACGAGAGACCACGGCTAGATGGATTTTTTCTAATGTGGTCTCCTCACGAATTCGAGGCGGCTCCGTCTAAAAAGGAAATGGAGGGAGAACATGGATCACAATCAGCGATCTGCCATCTGGTTCGGGCCTGCCCTGGGGACAACCTGTGCCTTACTCGTCCTTGCCCTGGGAGCGCATGCGTCCGACCGCGGCGCTATGAGCGAAGAATTTCATCAAACCTACGCGCTCACAGCCGATGGCCGGGTTGAGCTCGACAACATCAAT
>QIAK01000033.1:0-8894 GCA_003225515.1 Acidobacteriota bacterium
CAGCACTCCCGTCTGGGAAAAAGGAAATGGGCCCTCAAGTTTGAGGCAAATCCAGCGGTGCTGGGAACCAATATCCCGCGGCAGATTATCGGCCGGGCAGACGATGGAGAGTTCTTCCGCGGTTCGGGTGACCGAAGTGAAATCGCCTTTCGTGGCCCAATTGGGAATGGGTGCATCAGAAGTCAGGCGTACGATGACGTAGAGACCGGGCAAGCGGCGGAATTTGAGCTGGTGATTCTGTGGCGACATTTTACGTTATGCGGAGGCTGGCTGCGATTCACTGTCCATGGAGCATGTACAGGACACGGCCGTCGCTCTTGGATATTTTTACAACCGCGACGCCGCCATCGCAATCCGCGATCTTTGCTCCTTTGGTATCGAGGCAATATAGAGTGCCCTCGATGGTCCAAACATCCCGCTTCAGTGTAGCTGTGAATGGACGTTCGCTTTCAATGTGCTCCTTACCGTAGACCGGGATAAGGACAGCCTCTGCAACGGCTACGGCTGTTTTTGAATCCGGTACGAACCCGGATGTTGGTTTATAGCTCGCTGCGCTCTGGCAAACCGCCGCTGCAGCCAGGAGCAAGATCGCGGAACGAAATACGCGAACTCTCATCTGGCACCTCCATTAACTAGCTCACAATACTGCAGAGCTGCGCTCGGTGCACATCCGGGGGCGGCAGTCCTCCCACAACCCAATAGCCAGTGATAGAACGTTCACCCCTATGCCGCCTTGCGCAGCGCGGCTCTGGCGAGGATGCGGGTCGAGTCCAGCATTGGTAGTGGCGAAGACTCCGGCGTCATGAGCAGCGGAATCTCTGTGCAGGCCAGAGCCACAGCGTCGCAGCCCTCATCCTTCATACCGCGAATTACTTCCGTGAAATAAGCCTGAGTTCGGGGGAGGAATGTACCCTGCACCAGTTCGTCGAAGATGATGCGATGGATGCGCTCGCGCTGTTCAGGCCCAGGGACGCGATGGTCGATACCCGCTGCCTTCAACTTCTCGCGGTACACCGGGCCCTCCATCAACGAGCGTGTACCCAGAACCCCCAGGCGCTTATAGCCGTGGTGTTTGGCTTCATTTGCGAGTTCGACCGCAATGTGCAGCCACGGACGCGGAGAACGATGCTCCACCAGATCGAAGGCTTCATGCACGGTGTTGACAGGAGCGATAAGAAAATCCGCGGAGGAAAGCATGAGCTCCGCAACGCCGGCCCAGTCTCTGGCGTCAATGCACTTCACATATTGGGCGAATGGGTGGCCATGCATCGACACCTCGGGATGGTTGTACGGGCCGAGCAACTCTGCGCCTTCGACGCAGATGGTGCGATAACAGAGCGCGGCGCCTTCCGCGCTGGATGCGACGATGCCGATGTGTAACATTCGTTCCGTTCTCAGCTATAGCCGGCGAGCGGGATCCACGCCCGCTCACTCAAATATTGATTGTAGACGGAGCAACGGCGTAGGGGCTGGCGTCGCGATAGCGCTTTTCGAATTCTTCCCGAGTGCAGATGGTCTTAAGGTCGACCACGCGATCGATGGCCAGGACGCCGTCGAGATGATCGATTTCATGCTGCAGGAGTTCGGAAAGATCGCGATCCTCTCCGGCTTCGCATTCTAAAGTCTCGCCCTTGAGATTCTGATAGCGGACCCTGATCTGGCGGTGGCGTTCGACCTGCATGAAGATTGAAAGAAAACTGAGACAGGCGTCCCAGACAATCATCGTCTCCCGGCTGCGTTCAATAATTTCAGGGTTGATGAGCGGCCATGGCTCGGAGCCGGGAATTTGCAAAAAGATTACTCGCCGCAATTCGCCGAGCTGCGGAGCCGCAATGGCGCGTCCATAGCCGGTAGTGGCCCGCCAGTGAGCCAGCGTATCTGCCAGATCCTGGATTAATTCCTGGATCTCGTGCGCGCCGGGATCCTCTACTGCAATGGCTTTCTGCCGCAGAACCGGGTTGCCGAGTTGCAGGATGGGACGGATCATAAAAGTTTCCGATTGATGATTGACAGCGCGCTATCGCTCGTTGGATCGCAATCGAATCGAAATCGAAAATTATCGAGCTGCGGCGGCGTCGAACAAGCTTAGCAATTCCAGCTTTTTTTCTGCCGGCAGGAACGATGCTTCAAAAGAGTTGCGCGCCAGTTCTCTGAGGTGCTCGTCGCTGAACCCGAAAGTTTCCTGGGCAAGCTGATATTCGCGCGAAAGCGTGGTTCCGAACAGCGCCGGGTCATCGGTATTGAGCGTGACCATCACACCCTGGTCGAAATAGTTTTTTACGGGATGCTCGGCGATAGTCTTGCAGACTCCGGTACGCAGGTTGCTTGTGAGGCATATCTCGACCGGAATCTGTCGCTGGGCGAGTTCCTCGATGAGGTCAGGATCCTGAGCGGCAGTCAGGCCGTGCCCAATTCGTTCCACTCGCAGGTTGAGCGCTCCCCAGACTGATTCCGGCGGACCGGTTTCTCCGGCGTGCGCCGTCAAATGTAAGCCCTGATCGGCGGCATAGGAATAAACGCCGCGGAATAGTTCTGGTGGAGCTTTTACTTCGTCGCCCCCAATGCCAACACCGACGACGTGACGGTCCCGGTAGTTCGCGGCGAATTCGAATACTTTTTGCGCTTCGTCGATTCCAAAGTGCCGTGTGGCGTCGAATATCCAAAGCAGCGAGATGCCGAAATCGCGAGCGCCACGGGCGCGTCCGCGCTCAAGGCCGTCGAATATGCTGGGGAAATCCTGCTTGCGGAACAGGCAAACACCGACCGAAACATAGACTTCCGCATGCAGCACGTTCTCTTCCTTCAGTCGCTGCATCAGGCGGTAAGTGATTAGTTCGTAATCGTCGGGGCCGCGCAGGTGGGCGCTCACGGCCTTGAAGGCCATCAGAAAACTCTGGAAATCGGTGTAGCCGTAAAGGGATTCGACCTCTGCCAGAGTGGAACGCTCGCCGTGAATTTTGCGGAGTTCTAACAGGGAAGCGGGCTCAACCGCGCCCTCAAGATGAAGGTGCAGTTCCGCCTTGGGAAGTTGACGGATAAAGGCATTGGGCGGGCGGTCCGACCTCGAGGGCATGCTCTGATTGTAGATTCTCGAAAGGAGATTTGCGAGGGAGCGATGAACTAGTTGCACGGATTTTTTCCGATACAATTCGGATTCTTGTTATTTGGTCAAGGGAGTGTGTATGAACGCGAATATGGTCCGCCGATTAATGCTTCTCTGGACAGTCCTTAGTGTGCCGCTAGCCTTGCTGAGCGCCTCGTCACGGCCGCAAGTGAAAACTGACAGTGGCATTGTCGAGGGCAAGAATGATGGTGCGGTCCGCGCGTTTCTTGGAATTCCGTACGCTGCACCACCTGTTGGCGATTTACGATGGAAACCGCCTGCATCCGCGGCGAAGTGGGCCGGAGTGCGCAAGGCGGCGAAATTTGGCCCGCACTGCATGCAGGGAAAAGTATTTGGCGATATGAAATTTCGCGATGCAGGCGGCAGTGAAGACTGCCTGTCGCTGAACGTGTGGGTTCCCGCCAAGGCGAAGTCCGGCGAAAAATTGCCGGTGATGGTTTGGATCTATGGCGGAGGATTCGTGGCGGGGACAACCTCCGAGGCGAGGCAGGACGGCACACATCTGGCGCAGCAGGGCGTAGTGGTCGTGTCGATGAATTATCGCCTCGGCATTTTCGGTTTCTTGGTTCACCCGGAGCTGGCGAAAGAGTCCGGCAGGGATGCGGCCGGAAATTATGGCTTGCTTGACCAGCTGGCGGCGCTCAAGTGGGTGCATGAAAACATCGCGGCGTTCGGCGGAGATCCGGGCAACGTAACTATTTTTGGGGAGAGTGCCGGATCATTTTCGGTGAGCGCACAGATGGCATCGCCGCTATCGAAGGGTCTGTTTCAGAGAGCGATTGGAGAGAGCGGCGCAGCCTTCTTCAGCGGAGGACTATCGTTTGAGCCGCTATCGATGCGAGAGGAAAAGGATGCAAAGGCAGTCAAAGATAAGCTGGGAGTGAGCACACTGGCCGACCTACGGGCCATTCCGGCGCAGAAACTGCTCGATGCCTTCGCGCCACCGCGGTCCAATGGGTTCGATTTCGGTCCTGATGTAGACGGATATTTTCTGCCGGAGCCGGTGCCGGCGATCTTTGCCGCAGGAAAACAGAATGACGTGTCCCTGCTGGCCGGCTGGAACCATGACGAAGGCAGCTTCGAACTAAAGGAAAAGCCAACCGCCGAAAAGATGCGAGCGGACGCGCAAAAAGAGTTCGGCGGAAAGTCGGCGGAGTTCCTGCGCCTCTATCCCGATGATACCGACGCGCATGTCCTGCGTTCCGCGCTCGATTTCGCAGGCGACCGCTTCATCGCGTTCTCTACCTGGGACTGGATGGAAGTTCAATCCAAAACCGGCAAGCAGCCGATCTACCGGTATCGATTTGATTTGGCGCCGCCGGATCCGAAGGGCCCGCCGCTTGCGGCGTACCACTCCGCGGAAATCGAGTATGTGTTTGGGCAACTCGATTCCAAGACCGGGTTCGCGTGGAGAGCAGAAGATCGCGAACTCAGCACAGAGATGCAGAAATATTGGGCCAACTTTGCGCGTAGCGGCGATCCCAATGGGCCGGGTCTGCCGAAGTGGCCGGTATATTCGGCCGCGGATGGATGGCCGGTGATGTTTCTTGACGCGAAGTCAGGGGCGCACAAGGATGAGTTACGGGCGAGGTATTTGTTTTTGGAAGGGGCGTGGGCGAAGTAGGGACGGCGCCTTCGTTTGAGAACACCCTTTGAGGCCGATGTTGGCGTAGCGGGTCCTTCGACTGCGCAGACCGGCTCGCTTCGCTCACCGGTCTGCTCCGCTCAGATGACAGAGTGTTTTTGCTGATGGCTGACAGCTGATCGCTGAGGCTTTGCGCCGCTTCCTACTTTTTCGCGAACTCGCTGCGGTGGCGGCTGTAGAAAACGTAGATCAGCAGGCCGAGCGCCAGCCAGATGACGAAGCGCAGCCACGTGATGAGTGTAAGGCCGAACATCAGGCCACCGCACAGCAGCACGGAAATCAAAGGGAACCAAGGCACAAACGGGACTCGGAACGCACGCTTGCGGTCGGGTTGCTTGCGACGGAGGATGATCACTCCCAGCGAAACCAGAACGAAGGCAAACAGGGTTCCGATGTTGGCGAGGTCGGCGGCGTCTCCAATGTCGACGAGACCGGCGGGAATTCCTACCGCGAAGCAGGCGATCCAAGTGGACCAGTGCGGCGTCTTATATTTCGGGTGCACGGCGGAGAATAGTTTGGGCAGCAAGCCGTCGCGGGACATGGCGTACCAGATGCGCGCCTGGCCATATTGGAAGACCAGCAACGATGAGATCATCCCGGTGAGTGCGCCGATCACGATGACCGAGCGGAAGAACGGGTGCACGCCCAGATACTTCATGGCGTAGGCCACCGGCGCCTCGGCGGCGGCACCGGAGACAAAAGTCGTGTACTTCATCATGCCGAGGAGCACCACCGCGACGCCAACGTAGAGCAGCGTGCAGACCACCAGCGACATGATGATGCCGAAGGGCAAATCTTTTTGCGGATTGCGCGATTCCTCGGCGGCGGTGGAGACCGAATCGAATCCGATGTAGGTAAAGAAAACGATAGCCCCTCCGGTGACGATTCCGGCGAAGCCCGAGGGTGCGAAGGGCGTCCAGTTCGCGGGCTTCACCAGCATTGCACCAACAACCAGGAAGGTCAGGATGGCGCCGATTTTGACCGTCACCATGATGTTATTGGTCTCCGCCGACTCCTTCACACCGCGCACCAGCAGCAGCGTGAGAATAAAAACGATGAGGAAACCGGGGAGATTGAAATAGGCGCCCGTCCATTGCCCTCCGGCCCAGACTGGGCTGGCCCATTTTTCCGGCAAATTAAGGCCAAAGACGGCCAGTTGCGCTTTCGTATAACCGGCAAAGCCAACCGCGACCGCGACGTTCGAGACAACGTATTCGAGGATGAGATCCCAGCCGATGATCCAGGCGAAAATTTCGCCGAGCGTGGCGTACGAATATGTGTAGGCGCTGCCGGCGATGGGGATCATCGAAGCCAACTCGGCGTAGCACAGTCCGGCAAAGCTACAGGCGATTGCTACCAGGAGGAACGAAATCGCAATCGACGGTCCGGCGGGGGGGCGTCCGTGCATGAGTGCTCCCGCGGTGCTACCGGTGCGGAGGAAGTTCACGATCACGTCGAGTGCCTGCGCATGCAGGAGAGACGGAGCCTGGAAATACTCTCCAGCGGCGGCGGTGCCGGTGAGCACGAAGATACCGGAGCCAATGATGGCGCCGATGCCCAACGCCGTCAGCGACCACGGGCCGAGCGTTTTCTGCAAGCGCTGGCCCGGAGCCTCCGATTCGGAGATCAGCTTGTCGATGGACTTGCAGCAGAAGAGCTGGTTGTCGGAGGTACGGACAACTTGGGCGGGTTCGGTGGTTGGTTGTGGCAAGCGGTCTCCTGAATTCAGCTCTCAGCCATCCGCACTCAGCATTCAGCCTTCCGGCCAAATGCCAAGTGCGTGATGCCAACTGCCTTTACCGCTTCGCCTGGCCGCGTGCCAACTTCTTGACCTTTGGCTTCTTGGATCCGCGCGCGTAATCGCGGGGCTTGAGCGGTTTTTCCGCTTTGCGCTTCTTGCGCGAGGCGCGTTTAGATTTCTTACGTTCTTCTTTGGTTAACTTCGCTGTGTTTGCCATGAATGCGTTAGTTTGTCCTCTTTTTCTAAGTGCGATTGTGTTTCAAAAAACCGAGCTGGTGCTTTATGCGCGCTCTAACTGGGCGTACTTCTCCACCAGTTTCTTCAAGCCGAAGCGAGGAAATTGTACCGTAATCTTGGCTTCTTCGCCTTCTCCTTCGCGCTGGTAGACGGTTCCCTCGCCATACTTGGGATGCCGCACCTTCTGGCCGGGACGGAATCCGCGCTTGCCCGTGGGCTCTTCGATCGGCGTTTTCGGCACCGTAAATTTCTTGCCGCGGCTGGCGAAGAACTCGGCAATGTTCTCGATGGAATTGTAGGGTCGGGCCGGGGCGGTGGGCTTCTGTGTACGACCTCGGTCTGCAGATTTATCACTGCCGTGCCAGGCCGTGCTCTGATCTTCGTCTTCGTAGGAGTAGTGGGTGCTCTCGGCGTAAGCGGGGCTACGCCCTGATGGCCGGCCGGCCGTCCCTACATAAGAACTGCCGCTATACGCGGTCCTGCCGCTGCGACGCGCTCCCAACTCTTCCAGCAGTGGGGCGGGAACTTCTTCCAGGAAACGCGACGGGACGCTGGCTTCAGGGAGGTCGGTGCCGTATCTGCGGCGGTAGACGGCGCGCGTGAGAATGAGCTGGTCCATGGCGCGCGTCATGCCGACATAACAAAGGCGGCGCTCTTCTTCAATGTCTTCGGGGACGAGCATGGTGCGCGAGTGTGGAAAGAGCCCTTCTTCAAGGCCACTCAGGAATACAAGGGGGAACTCCAGTCCTTTGGCGGCATGCAGGCTCATGAGGGTAATCTGGGCGCGCGCGTCGTAGTCGTCTGCGTCGGCCACCAGAGCGGCGTGGTCCAGAAATTGGTCGAGGGTTTCCGCACGATCACGCGAGTCCATGGCGGCATTCACCAGTTCGCGCAGATTTTCAATGCGCGAAAAAGCTTCGGGCGTGTCCTCCTCCTCGAGCAGTTTGATGTATCCCGTTCGGTCGATGAGGAATTTCAGAATGTCTGCGGTGCTGACCGTAGGAGTGGGAAATGCGCCGGCCGTCGATCCAATTTCCGGCTCGGGAGGCCTGCCCGTATCCGCTGCGCCGGCTTGCCCTCCGCTGTCGGGGAGATCTCCCGTCTCCACATCGGCGTCGACCTCGGATACCGCGGGTTCCGAATCGGCAGCCCCGAAGTCGAATGAGAAATTCCCGAATTCTGTGGGATCGAAAGCGGTGGCATCACCTGCTTCGGCGTTGCTGGCGTTAGTACCGGGACTGGCTCCTTCTCCGACGCCCACGCCGGATTCACGTGCGGGACTAACGAACTCCGTGCCTTCGGTACTTAAAGTCTGATCCGAACTTTGCTCCAATTCCTCCGAAAAATTTCCCGCCAACATGGCGCGACCGTCTTCGATCAGCTGCTGAAAATTCTTCAGCGACAACAACGCCCGCTGGGGCAATAGCTGACGCCGGATGGCCACGCCGATCGCTCCCCATAGGGACAAGCCGGTTTCGAGCGCCAGCTGTTCCAGGGTGTCGATCGTGCCTTTGCCGATTCCTCGCGTGGGAGTGTTAATCACGCGCAGCAACGAAATCGAGTCGTCGGGATTATGGATGACTTTCAGATACGAGATCATGTCCTTGATCTCGGAGCGCTCATAAAAAGAGAATCCGCCGACTACGTGGTATTTCAATCCGTAGCGGCGCATGGCTTCCTCAAATAATCTCGACTGCGAGTTGGTGCGATACAGCACGGCAGCGCGCGGAGTTTCCCCGCGATCGTTGGCTTCGCGCAAATACCTCGCAATATGATCGGCTGCGAACAGAGCTTCATTCTCGCCGTCGGGCGCCTCGTAGTAGCCGATTTTGGTGCCGCCCTGGCGCGAGGTCCACAGATTCTTGCCTTTGCGCCGAATGTTGTTCGCCACCACGGCCGATGCCGCCTGCAAGATGTTCTGCGTCGAGCGGTAGTTCTGCTCGAGGCGGATAATTTTGGCCTCGGGAAAATCCTGCTCGAACTCGAGAATGTTGCGGATGTCGGCGCCCCGCCACGAATAGATGGACTGATCCTCATCGCCCACGGCGCAGACGTTGTGGCGTTCTCCCGCGAGCATGCGCATTAATTCGTACTGCGGGCGATTCGTGTCCTGATATTCGTCGATCAACAGATACTGGAACCGGCGG
>QIAK01000033.1:8933-11250 GCA_003225515.1 Acidobacteriota bacterium
GGAGCAGATCGTCGAAATCGAGAGCGTTCGCCTTGCGCAGTTCCTTGCGGTACTCCTCATACAGGTGCGCAATGCGCTCAGTTTTAGGATCGGCCGATTGCAGGTAGAGTTCCTGGGGATCGAGCATGTGATTCTTCGCCCAGGAGATGCGGCCCAGTACTGTGCGCGGCGTAAGTTGCTTGTCGTCGAGACCAAGACGCTTCATCACTCCTTTGACCACAGCTTGCTGATCGCTTTCGTCATAGATGACGAAATTCTTCGTGTGCCCGATCGGAGGCTGCCCCGGTGTGGCAGAGGGGATGCGCATCGCTTCGATATCGCGCCGCAGCATGCGTACGCAAAACGAATGGAAGGTCGAGATCACCGGCTTGGCAATGCTCAATCCGCCGACCAGTTTTTCGACGCGCTCGCCCATTTCGGCGGCGGCCTTGTTGGTGAAAGTCATCGCCAGAATGGACTCCGGCATCACGCCCTTCTGTTCGATCAGGTAGGCAATGCGATAGGTGATGACCCTTGTCTTGCCGCTTCCTGCACCGGCAAGAATCAGCACCGGGCCGTCAATAGTTTCGACAGATTCGCGTTGCTGCGGATTTAATTGGTCGAGGAAAGACAATGCGGAAACGGCTCCAAGGGCGATCATTCAATTTTACAGGGGAATGTGGCCGAAGGGATTTATCCGAAATATTGCCCGCAAGCCGTGCAGGCCACATCGTTCTTTCCCCGGAGTCGAGACCGGCGACGCGACGCTTCCAATGCGCGGGCGCACTGGTCCGAACCGGAGGAACGTTTATGCGTTCAAGTCTCAGTCTGAAGATTTTCTTGACGTTAGTAGTGCTAGGAATCGTGAACGGGTTCGTGCTTCTGGATCAACCCAAAGCGCAGGCAGGAGAAGTCACCTCGTCAGCAGGCTACAAAGTGCTGGAGCCCATCCGGCACGGCAATCTAACAGTGTTTCCCGTGGTCGCGGTGAAGAGCTATCCAACGGGTGAGTTCATGACTCTGGATGAAGGGCTGCGATCCGGAGATGTGGTGGTAACTGAGGCGGGTAATGTGCAAGGCCTGGTTCGGCGGCGCATTATGCCGGCTGTTCGGAACGAGAACGCGCAGGTAAACCGGTTGGTGCTGGTAAATAATTCCAAGCGCCCGCTGCTGCTGCTCGCAGGAGAAGTTGTGAGCGGAGGCAAGCAGGATCGCGTCATCGGCAAAGATCGTATTGTGCCCCCGGAGAGTGATCCAGTTGACTTGAGCGTCTTCTGCGTCGAACCCGGACGCTGGGTAGCGACCAGTGACCATTTTGGCGCGTCCGAAGCGATGTACGGCAACGCTGGTGCTTCGCTCCACGGCAACGCACCAGCACCCATGGCGCTGATGGTGCAGCCATCGGTGCGGGGCAAGGCCATGGCGGCGAAGGACCAGAACCAGGTGTGGGCCGAGGTACGAAAACAGCAACAGGAAATGGTTGCGGTAGAAGTAAATTCGGCGCCCGCAGTAGCCGGCGAGATTGCGCAGACTTCCTCTTACGCAAAGTTAAATGAGAACCGTGAGGTTCGGAAGCAGGTCGACGCGGTCGCCAAGCCGATTGAGCAGAACTATCAAAGCCTTATCCACCAACTGCACGATCGCAACGCCGTCGGAGTTGTGGTGGCTGTGAACGGGCGCATCATCTGGGCCGACGTTTTTGCCAGCACTGATCTTTTGGAAAAATATTGGCCGAAGCTGGTCCGTTCCTACGCATCCGAAGCGGTGGTCACGCGCGCTAAGGAAGTTGAGGTAGGGCCGAGCCAGGCACAGGCCTTCCTCGCCGATCTGGAAGGACGCAGGGAGATGATTGAAAGCGAGCCTGGAATTTACCGTCACACTGAAATTACCGGAGACGGCTTTAAGGCGTTCGCACTCACGTCGCTGCTGCCGAAGACAGGCTTCGAAGTGCACATCGCAAAAATGGCAGAATGAGAAACAGTGCGCGGTGGCCAAGTGGCTAGTGATCAGTGCCCAATGATCACTGGCCACTGGCACTGTGACTCTTCCCACGCAACTCCTCGACGGCGGGGAAAGAGCGAGGTGGAATCAACGTGCGATCAGCTTTCGCCAGGATCTCAAGTGCGGTGCCCGCAGCGGGAGCGGTGACAATAGTCGCTCGCAGCAGCCCGCGACGCACCCACTCCTGGCCGGTCTTGGTCACTCCATCACAGCCCGTAAATGGAATGCTCAACCACTGCTCACGATCCTTCTCGGTTAAATCGACGACTGCTTTTCTGGCGCCCATTGCCATGGCATCGTTCTGACATATGACTGCACGAATCTGAAGGTCGCGAGA
>QIAK01000034.1 GCA_003225515.1 Acidobacteriota bacterium
GTTTACCCTTCCTTGGCCTCTGAAACTGATGCAAAGTTGGCCATTTCTGCGGCGGATTCCCGCGCGCGTGGTTGGTGTAGGATTCCGCCCCGAACATGTGCACACCCATGAGATCCCTCCTCCGCTCGGATCTTGATTTTTGTTAAACCGCCACTCGTCGAGTGCTACTATCCCTCAAGGTTTTTCTGAGGATTTCTTCCTGCGTGAAAGGACAGCGCCCATGTCCAAACCAATGTCCAAAAAGAAGAGAAGAAAATCTGCCGCAGCGTCGCTGTCTGCGCACCTAATGCCAGTCGCGCGAATGATTTTGATCGCAATCGTAATCGCGGCCCCTGTTCTCGCCTTCGCCCAGAACCCATTGGCCAATGATCCCAAAGCCGCCAAGGCGGGGGAATATGAGTTCCGCATCAACTGCGCCCTGTGTCACGGGCTCGGTGCGCGGGGTGGAGGGCGCGGGCCGGACCTGACTCGACCGGTAAAGAAGCACACGCACTCCGATTCGGACATGTTTCAGGTGATCAGCAATGGCATTTCTGGAACCGCCATGCCAGCTAACGGGACCAACGGGCAAGGGGTTGGGATGACCGACAAAGAGATCTGGCAGATCATCTCCTATATTCGCAGTCAGGAGGCCAAGGCTCCGGCGCAGGCGCTGGGCAATGCCAAACATGGAAAGGATTTGTTTTATGGCGACGCGAACTGCTCGTTGTGCCATATGGTCGAAGGTAAGGGCGGACGACTAGGTCCCGACCTGACGTCGGTGGGCGGCTCGCGCACCCGTGCGGCAATCATCGATTCGGTACGCGATCCCAGTCGAAGATTGGCTTGGGGATTGACCGAAGCGACGAAGGAATTTCCGCAGGAGTACGAAAGCGTCACCGCAGCGACGCCCGACGGAAAAGAAATTAAAGGTGTCACGCTGAATGAAGATAGTTTCACTGTCCAGGTCATCGATGCGAACGAGCAGATTCATCTGCTCGAGAAAGATAAGCTGCTGTCATTTCAAAAGAGCCGACAGTCGGCTATGCCGAAGTATGGCATCGACATTTTGAGCGACAAAGATCTGGAAGATATCGTGGCCTACCTGGTCAGCGTGGGGGCGAAATGACAAGGCAGGATTTAAATCGAATTGCAAAAGGAAAATGCGGCACATTTCCGGGAACGTTCGGGCAACCGTGTTCAGGAAGACGCGGTGCAGTTCGACGCGATGCTGTTCGACGCGCTCCTGCTGGACTTCTGAGGGTTCTCGTAGCGTGGCTGATGGCGAGCCTCTCCCTGTCCTCCGCTCACGCCCAGGTCACCTTCGAGCGGCTCCTGAATTCCGCGAAGGAACCCCAGAACTGGATGACCTACTCCGGCGACTACTCCGGCAAGCGGTTCAGCACGCTCGATCAGGTAAACATCACGAACGCACGCACGCTGGTCGCGAAGTGGGTGTATCAAACCGGCACGACCGGAAAACTGGAAACCACGCCGCTGGTGGTCGACGGCAGTATGTATGGAACCGCCCAGGATGATCGGGCTTTTGCACTCGACGCGCGCAGCGGGCGTCCCCTGTGGATGTACCAGCGGCAGATTCCCGCGGATATTCGTCCATGCTGCGGCCGCGTGAACCGTGGGCTGGCTATTCTTGGCGACAAGGTTTTTCTCGGCACGCTCGACGCGCATGTCGTTGCACTCGATGCCAAGACTGGAAACGTCGTCTGGGACGTAGTCGCAGCGGACTATCGCACCGGTCACAGCGTCACCGTGGCGCCGCTCGCCGTGAAGGGCCTGATAGTAATCGGCATTTCAGGCGGGGAATACGGCGTCCGCGGATTTATTGACGCCTATGATGCCGCGACTGGCGAGCGCAAGTGGCGCCTCTATACCGTACCCGGTCCTGGAGAGCCCGGCCATGATAGTTGGGAAGGCGATTCCTGGAAGTACGGCGGCGCTCCCGCCTGGAACACGGGTACTTTTGATCCCGTCACAAATCAGATTTTCTGGCCCACCGGAAATCCCTCTCCCTCGAATCGCGGTGAGGGACGCGCCGGTGACAATCTCTACAGCAATTCCCTGCTCGCCCTGAATGCAGACACTGGAAAGCTGAATTGGTACTTCCAGTTCACCAAACACGACGAGCACGATTGGGACGCGACTCAGGTTCCGGTCATGATCGACACAAGCGGCAGGCACTGGATCGCACAAGCGAACCGTAACGGATTCTTTTACGTCATCGATCGCGCCACCGGAAAGCTCGTCTCGGCAACCGAATACGGCAAAACCACGTGGAGCGACACGAAAGACGCCGAGGGGCGGCCCGTGGCAAAGAAGGAAGCCTCGCCCACGCTGGAGGGACATACGGTTTGTCCGGGCGCGCTGGGAACGACGAACTTCATGGCGCCCACTTACGATCCGCAAACCGGGCTGTTCTATGTGACGGCACGCGATCAGTGCGACATTTTCAGCACGGCTCCCCAGCCCTATGAGGCAGGGCACGCTTATTACGGCAGCGCCTATTTTCCCTCCGAAGACGCGCGGCCGTATCTCGGATTCCTCAAGGCAATCGATCCGGCAACGGGCAATATCAAATGGAAATTTCAGCATACCTCTCCCACGTGGTCGGGAGTCTTATCGACGGCGGGCGGACTCGTGTTCTCCGGGAATGCGGAAGGAAATTTCATTGCTTTCGACGCGGCATCAGGCAAGCCGCTGTGGCACTTCCAAATGGGAGGCGCTGTTTACGCAGCGCCCATGGCATTCGCAATCGATGGCAAAGAATATCTGGCCATTGCGGCGGGCAGCGCAGTGTACGCCTTCGGCCTGCCATAGCAGTCCAGACGCGTTCTGGTTAGCGAATTTGGTACGTCATCTTCTCCGATTTGACGCGCCACACCATTTCGTAATAATCTGCGTTTAACACCGGAAAGGAGGTGGTCGGATGACAAGTTCAGAAGGCAGTAGTTTGGGTAATCAAAGACCAGGTGAGGTGGCTGAGACTTAGAGCGGGTTGCTCTAAGCGGGGTTTTCGAACGCTTCGTTGTACACCTTGTGACAAACAAAGTATGACGAAACGCAGTTCGGAAACTACAGCCCGCACACTACCGGTGATTTAGGATTGATTCCGCCTGACGCAGGTCGGTCAGGACCCCGGAGTTGCCGTGAGAGGCCACGTAGAGTGACCACCTCTTGGTCAATCCCAAACAGTCCACCGGGCGGCCCGGAAGCCTTGTTGATTCAACAAGCGCTCCCGGGCCGTTCTATTTTTGGGAACGTCCCGCCCTCATTTTCTGTAGTCCCGCCTATGAGTCACACCCACATCGCAAAACGGCCTGGAGTATGATTTCCGCATGACGATTGATCCTGAGCAGGAACGTGCGCGGCTGACGGAATCCTATTCGCACCAGACGGATGGAGAACTGGAACAAATCGCGACCCAGAGCGATGGGCTGAGCGACGTCGCGATCGAGGCGCTCCGGTCTGAAATGGCAAAAAGAGGCCTGACGCAGGACTTGCTCATCGAAGAGCCGGATGCAGATGTCATCGAACCCGAGTTTCGCAACCTCATCGTAGTTCGCAGCTTTTGGAACTTACTCGAAGCCGAGTTGGCGAAAGGCGCTCTCGACGCGGCGGGAATCGAATGCTTCCTGTTCGATGACAACATGATCCGTATGGATTGGTTCAATGCGAATGCAATCGGCGGCGTCAAGTTGCGCGTGGATCCGCAGAACGCGGACGCTGCCAACCAGATCCTGGATGAGTGTGCCGCGAACGTCCCTGTCGCTGATGAGCCCGATTCAGGCGCCTAGCTTACCAAATCCGTTCCTGATCACATCCTGCGTGTCTTCTGCGAGGTGCAGTGCCGGCAATTCTTGACGGGTGAACCAGCGGACTTCGGCGGCGTCGCTGGCGGCAGCGAGTTCCCCTCCAACCTGGCGGCATAGAAAATCAATCAAAACGTAGTGATATTGCACGCGCTCTTCGGAATTTCGGAGGATGCGGTCATAAACTCCGAGCAGTTCCCCGGGTTCGACGATGAGTCCGGTTTCTTCGCGAGCCTCGCGAATTGCGGCGTCGCGGACGAATTCTCCGACTTCGAGCACACCTCCGGGAATCGACCACTGAGCTTGCAGCGGAGGGTGAGCGCGCTTGACGAGCAGGACGCGGGAGTCCTCAATGATGATGGCACCGACGCCGACCAGCGGGATTTCAGGGAACTCGCGTTGCATGGCGGAGAGAATTTTATAGCATCTGCAATGCTGGGCTGCGGACGACATGGCAGAGGACCTTGTGCTTCCCCTTCCTGCTTGGCGGACGCTTGGGGACGACAGTACGTTGCGGATTGAGTCTCTGTGGTTAAATGTAGGCGATCATGGCACTCGAGGAATATAAGCGCAAACGGCGATTTGAAGAGACTCCGGAGCCTCCTGCTAAGGTGGCGACGAAGGCGGGTAATCGCTTCGTCGTCCAGAAACACGATGCAACCCGGCTGCACTACGATTTTCGGCTGGAGATGGAAGGCGTGCTGAAATCCTGGGCGGTACCGAAAGGGCCGTCGCTCGATCCCGCAGACAAGCGACTGGCAATGCATGTGGAGGATCATCCCGTTTCTTATTTCGATTTCGAGGGCAATATTCCGGAAAATAATTATGGCGCCGGGACCGTAATCGTGTGGGATGTCGGAACCTGGCAACCGCTCTCGCCGGTAGCGGTCGATGGGAAATATGTGCCCGGTACGGAAGCGGAAGCAGCGGCGATGCTGGCCAAAGGCGATCTGAAATTTCGTTTAAAAGGCAAGCGCCTGAAAGGTGACTTTGCCCTGATCAAAATGAAAGGCCGGCGTCCGGGAAGCAAAGGCAACGAATGGCTGATGATCAAAAAGCATGATGATCACGTAGTCGAAGGCTACGACATTGAAGAGATTGAGGATTCAGTGCTGAGTGGCCGAACACTGGCGGAAGTAGCCGGGGACACTGGATCAAGGGAGTGGAAGAGCCGCCCCACAGGTCGTGGAAAACTAAAGGCCGCTTGGCTGGCCGACGCAGTCGCGAAACTCGACAAAAAGAGAGCCGCCGAGAGCGGCGTAAAAAAAAAGCGCAAAAAGTGAAAGCGGCAGAGAACGCCGGAGTCGCGGAGAAAGATAGTAAGAAAACTCCCGAGGAATCAGCCTCATCTCGAATCGCGATTCCGCTAACAAACAAACAATCTAAAAAATCCTCTGAGTCCTCTTCGCTTCCGCTTCCAGAGCCGGTGAAGCGTCCCATGCCGACCGCCATCTATCCCATGCTGGCTGAATCGGTGGCGAAGCCGTTTGACGGGCCGGAGTGGCTGTTCGAAATCAAGTGGGACGGCTATCGCGCGATCGCATTTATTACCGATGGAAAAGTGCGATTGGTGTCGCGGAATCAGAATGATCTGACACAGCGCTATCCGGAGTTGAAGCACATGGCGCAACTCATCAAGGCGAAGACCGCGATCCTGGATGGCGAGGTGGTGGCACTCGATGCTGAGGGCAAGCCGTCGTTCAGCTTGATGCAGCAGCGGACCGGATTCCGTCCGGGCGGCCGCCGCGTGGCGGGAAATCCCGATTTGCCTCTGTTGTATTACGCCTTCGATTTACTTTATCTCGATGGCTACGATTGGCGGCGAATGCCGCTGGAGGATCGTAAGAACAAGTTGGCGTCCCTGGTTATATCGGACGATGGCGTGCGCTATTCCGATCATTACCCGGAACACGGCAAGGCGCTGTTTGAGATCGCGCGAGAAAAGGGATTGGAAGGCATTGTTGCCAAGAAGCGTGCCTGCTTTTACGAAGAACGCCGCTCCCGGGATTGGCTGAAGATCAAAATCCGGCACCGTCTGGAGTGCGTAATCGGCGGGTACACCGAGCCGGAGGGCAGCCGCACCCACTTTGGTTCCGTCGTGCTCGGTATGTATGACAAGCAAGGACGTCTGATTCATGTGGGGCAGGCAGGAAGCGGCTTCAATCAAAAATCTCTCGGTGAGATTTCAGGAGTGTTGAAAAAAATCGAGACCAAGAAGAATCCATTTTTCGGAGAGGTCGAGGCACTCCGAAAGGTGAGTTGGGTCAAGCCAGAATTAGTCGCAGAAATCGAATTCGCCGAGTGGACGGAAGGAACCAACCTGGGAAGCGGACCAAAGCTGAGAGCGCCGGTCTTCCTTGGTTTGCGCGACGACAAGAATCCGCAAGAATGTCTATTGCAAGAGGCCAGGCGCTCGCTTACGGGCAACTGAGAACCGAAACTCAAAACTGCTTCCCTACTTTACATCCTTCATTGCCAGCAGCGTGCCGTAATCCCGGCCCGCAGGATCAACTGCGCGCGCCACCACGGCGGCGAAGGCGTCACGCACTTCCGGGTACTTCGTAGCTATACCCTTAATGACAGCAACGTTATTTTGGTAGGCCAGGTTCGTATTTGAAATGTCCGGTGCTTGATATTTCACGATCAAATCCAAGTCATTCCCCACCACCTCAGGAAACACTGCAGTCAGCTTATAAGTGGCGGTTCCAGTTGAAAGATCCACCGTCTTCCCATTTGCAGGCATGTCGCTGGGCTGCGCGCTCTGCGATTCGTCATACAATTTGTCAGTCGCGAGGGTGCTCATGAAGTTCAAGGGAGAGATCAGGCTGCGGGCCTCGGTGTAAAAGAAATACGCATTGTGCAGCTGACCCTTGGCTTTGTACTCCCTCGCGCGCGCCAGGAACCAGTCACTATCGTGTCCAGCGACTTGAGCCGCCTTAATGTACAGACCGGCAAGCTTCCAATCAGTTCCCGCCTGCTGAAGCACCAGCGAAAGCATGGTTCTTCCTTTGGCCGAATTGGCGTCGAGGAGAGCAACGCTGTACTTGCCTGCGGGCAGATTATCGAGATAAAACACTGCACTGTTGGCGGTCTGACCGGTCTTGTTGAAGACCCCGCAGAAAAACTCCGCGTGAGGGACAGGAGTCGAGCCATCGAGAACAAACACGGATTTGACCATTGCCTGAGCGCCGGCAAGATCCTGCTGATGATCTTTAATCGTGGTCTCGATCCCAGAGAACTCTGACGCCAGGCTTGGCATGGAGGCCTGCCGCAACGCCCACGGTGGTGATGGATGTTCGGGTGGCTTCGTCGAGATCGCTCGCGGTCTGACAACTTTGCGCGCGAGCACTGAAAGGCGAGAACGCCAAGAACGAGAGGGCAATCCACAGGGCATAGGAAAAGCTGCAGGATTTCAGCTTCATCGTGAATCCCCTTTTACTTTCATAGACTTGGCAAGTTTGGTTAGTTTACGCCGCCTTCTGTGTACCTTGTTAAGATTTTGTCCTCAGGGAAATGGTTGACTGCAATCGGGCTAACGCGTCCCCAGATCGTGCCATAGCATCAAATAGATGCAAGAGAGTAGTCTAAAGACGTTCCAACTGGTGGGATGTCACGCCTGCCAGTTCTTCAGACCTCTGCCGATGTTAAAATTCGGTACTGGCGCCTTTGTCGTGTCCCCCGAATCAATGTGAGGTGAGTAATTTTATGAGCACGGGATACAAATTCAGAACAGTTGCCGGGAGTTTTGTCCTGTGCTTCGCCCTTTTGGGCCTTGGAGCGGTTAGCCGTGCGAATGCCGAGACTGCGCATAGCCAGCGGAAAACAAAGGCGAAAAAGCCTGCTCCGTTGACTCCCTTGCCGTCCGGCCCGACCGGGCCGTTGCAGCAGCAGGTTCCTCTGGATGCGATTGCGCCAGTTACTCCGCAAGTGAGTTACAAGGACTCTCAGCTCACCATTGTGGCGCCGAACTCCACGTTAGGAGACATTTTGCGAGCTGTCCGCAAGCAGACAGGGGCGGAGATTGAAATTCCTGCTGCTCCGGAACGGGTCGTCACCCATCTGGGACCGGGACCTGCAAGAGAAGTCGTGGCGGAACTGCTGAATGGATCTCGCTTCAACTACGTGCTTTTAGGGTCGCCTGCAAACGATGCCTTGCTGACGCGGGTAGTTCTGGTCGCAAAGACCGGTGGAGAAAATGCCAATCCCGCGCCCAATGGCCCATCCGTAGCGGAACAGCAGCAACTTGGAATCGTTCCTCCGGGTAATCCGATATCGTCGGCACAGGAGCCTGCTCCTGAAGCTAACGACGCGGAAGCGACAGAAGAAAACACAGACGAGAACGCGGATCAGGCGGCACAGGAGGCGGAACAAGCTCAGCCCGCTCCCGATCAGCCTGGAGTGAAGACTCCGCAGGAAATGCTCCAGGAGATGCAACAACGGCAGTTAATGCTGCAGCAGCAGCAACCACCGGGACAGCCTCCAATTCCGGGCGCAGGCATCCCACAACCGCCTCCGCAGCAACAATAAGCGTGAAGGCCGCGCCCGAAAGCCGGCCTTTCTAATATCTTGATCGATTAAGAGCATCGATTAAAAAGCTAGGGCCGGTTTCCGCGAGTATTTTCGGCGCCCTGCGGAGATCGTGCGGCAGGTGGCATATCGCTCGCCTTTTGTAGGAGTTCCCAGTCGCGGGCGATTTCCGTCTCGGATACGAGTTGGAACGTTTTACGCCCTAATTCCGATTGCAGGCGAGCCTCGAGAAGTTGACGTTCCAATTCTGGAGGAGCAGTGCCGTCTAACACGTTATCGGCGGCTACGCCGATCTGGACACGACTATCCCCCACTTCCAACTGAAGAACCGGCCGCCCCTGAGCGTCAACCCCGGTCTTCGCCCTGGATAGAAGCCTCTTCCAAGGTTTATCGGCGTTGTGACCCGGTTTCTCAGGATAGGCGCCCGCGAGAAAATGCTTTAATTCCTGCTGATAGGCACGCCGATCTTCGCGGCCCAAAGGGCGTTCGGGGTCGCCGCCTACAACAAAAACCATCGCATTGCGCGCCGGCTCAAAGTGGCCGGCTCCTGTGCCAACGTAAACCGCGGCCACGCATCCAGCGAAGATCGGGCTGACGACGACGCTGGGCACGATGTACTTCTTCGATGTGAAGAAAGACTCGACCACCCCGTGCACAGTCGAACTGCGGGGCATGCTTCCGGGCACCTGCGAGATGATCAGCCGTGAAAACTGCAGCTCAGGATGGCGATCACCGAACCTGATGAGCATTTTTGCAATCTGTTTCGGGGTCGTGATGCCAATATCCGACACCATACTGCGATGCAGGGACTTCGGGTAATAAAAATTGAAAACATGTTTTGCGAAGTCGGCGCAGTTATTCGAAAGCAGGTGGAAATGAGAGTCGTTGCCCGAGGAATTATATTTGCGGATCAGGGCCTCGTCCTGCTCAGGGGTGGTAGCGATCTCGAAGCCGTAGATCGTGCGATCGTAGGAAGAGCCCACCAATTGATACCAGTTTCCGCCCGGGGCTTCCCCGTTTTTCGCGTCAGGAGCAATATTTTCGAGATACTTGCGGCGGTAGCGGTCGCGCAGGAAGAAAGCCATCTTTGCGTCGGCAAACAAGGGAACATCTTCCGGACGTTCCACCGCATACAAATACGGAATTAGAGGGATCGCGACCCAATCGTATCCGCCTACGCCGTCGTACCGGCTAAGGACGACTCCGGTCTCACCAGGAGCACAGCGACGCAGAAGAAGGGGTGTATCGGCACAGACGCCGGAAAGATACACGGCGGCATGGCCTGTGGCGGTAAAGTACCCCATCCTGCCATAAGGCTCTTCCAGAAGCAGCGTGGCCGATGCGCTCGCAAAAGAAGCGCTGACCAGTAGCATTGCCAACAACTTCCCAAAAGCGCGCCGCATTGGTTGGATGTGGCGTAAATACATGATCACCCCAAAAAGCAAAATAACCTGCTTAGTAAGAACCCTTACAGCTAGATTAGTTGCCGCAGGTGGGCAAAACCAGTTACGGAAGTTCACGAAAAAAAGGCGTGCGGGAAGCGAATATTGGGCGAATATAACTCCTAAATGTCACGTGTTTTCTTTGTGGATTCCAGTAAGCGGGTTTTCGCCCAGCGGGCTGTTTCGCTGACAATCTCGTCCTCATCGGCGGTCAAAGAATCGAGCAGCGGAAGAAAGTCCTTGTCGCCACTATTGCCCATGGCGATAACGGCATTCCGGCGGATTCCGGAGCGCTTTGTACGGCGAATAGGCGATCCGCGGAAAACCTCTCGAAACTCTTCTGCCGACATTTCCGCTAGCCACTTCAGGTCAGGGTTCACCAGGCCCGGCCGGGGATCAAATTCGGGTGCCTTCGATGCGGGAGCTTTGCGATTCCAGGGGCAGACATCCTGGCAAATGTCGCAGCCGAAAACATGCTGGCCGATCCCGGCACGAATGTCTTCCGGAATCGACCCGCGCTTTTCGATCGTGAGGTACGAAATGCACTTTCTGGAATCCAGCTCGTAAGGCGCGAGAATGGCGTCAGTTGGGCATGCTTCGATGCAGCGCGTGCAGGTGCCGCAGCGGTCCGCGGCGGGCAGATCGGGTACAAGGTCTAGCGAAGTAAGTATCACCCCGAGAAACAGCCATGACCCTTTCTTCTGGTTGATGAGGCAGGTGTTCTTGCCAATCCAGCCAACACCGGCATACTTTGCGAAAACCCGCTCGACGACCGGTCCGGTATCGACATAACTGCGGGTCGTGAGCTCCCGATCACCGGCAAAGGCCTGCCGCAGGGCAGTTTCCACCTGCTTCAAGCGGCGGAGAACCGCATCGTGATAGTCCTCGCGGCTCCAGGCATAGCGGGAAATCCATCCGCGGGCGGGGTCGTGGACTTGCGTCGAATATGGATTCGGCGTGTTGTAGTTTATGGCGCAAACCACGACGCTTTTCGCCCAGGGCGCGACCCGACCAAGGGATGAGCGCTTGAGTTCGCCCTGTTCGTCGCGCCCTTCCAGATACTTCATTTCGCCGGCATTCCCTGCCGCAATCCACTTGGGAAAACATTTGAGCTCGGGAGCATCCGCGGCGGGAGCAATACCGATGGCGTCGAAGCCGGCATTTTCGGCTGCGAGCTTGACGAAGGCTTCAAAGTTGCTGATGGGAGTTGCCAACGATTACCTCAGAGCAGGTGGCGGAGCGTGGGAAGGACCTGCTAGACGCCCAATTTCTTCACTTCTTCGTTGTAATACTTGCGGTAGAGGATGTCCCACTCCTGCGAGCCTTCCAGGATAGTGCGCTTCTGGCTCTCGATCTTCTGGCGGGCGGCGACGTCGATCCTGGCTTCCTGATTGAGCAAATCTTCGAGAATTTTGCGGGTTTCCTGCCGGATAGTATTGGGATCTTCGATGAACTCGACCTCATCCATCTGCTTGAGCACGTCAGAAACTGCCCGGGCCAGCACATTCACTTTATCGCGGCTGAGTCTCACAGCACCGCCTTGTACTTACGCACCAGTTCGGTCTTTACCTTGCGAAACATTTCCTGGTAATTGGCGCCGGTTTTGTTCATTTCGTCGGAGTAGGCTTCGAGGATCACCCGCACTTCGTCGTTGATGCGGTCCTCGAGCGAAAGTTCGTCGACGAGAGCGGCGTTCACACGTTCATTGACTGCCGCGACAGTCGCTGTCTCAATGAACTTGCCAGCAATCAATTTCTTGGTGACTTCGCGGGCCAGGTAGCCCACATATTCTTTGGAAAAAAGCATTTGTGGATTGGGTGTGCTGCTTGCAGCAAATTGTCAATATGAATCAGAAAGTGTAACACAGCGGAAGTCGGAGCGCTGGATTCAGGACCTGGAAGATATGGCTGAATTTAGGTTTCTCGGCGAACTCTGCGGTGTTTCTGCGCGTACTCAGCGGTTAAAGTCTCTTGCTTTTGCTGGAAAATCAACACACCTTAACCGTAGAGGAAATCCGCAGAGTGTGTTGAGCGACCCAGCTTGAGCCACTACCACCCCTCCACGACACGCTAGTGGCCGAAACTGGCTAGCAGGGTCTCAATGATTGCGGCAGCCAGAAAAAGGAATACAAAAATTGTTGCCACGCGGCTGGTGGAATTGTCTTGCTGAATCTCGGGCATTCGTTCCTCGCAGAGTTAGGTATGGGAGAGAACTTCCTACCACATCTCCACGGGCGAGATTATACATCCTGGCCGGCTTGAGACAAGCCCTGCGCAAGGGTTTAGGGGCTTTCGGGCGCGGGTTTGTCGCGCAAGGTGTAGACGAACTGGCGGATCTCATGGCGCTCGCGCTCGGCTTCCTGGGCGGACTGTTTGGCTATCCGATCGTAAATTCTGAGTTCCGCATCCGCATTGGCAGCGTCTCCCATTAGACGAAATATCTGCGCCAGCCGATAATGCGCTTGCTCCATCTCCGGATCTGCCGCAATAGCCGCCCGGAAGGCGGAAACTGCCTCAGGATATTGCTTCTTTTCGGAGTCAACAATGCCCAACTGCAGATAGGCTGCGCCAAACTTAGGATTGAGCCGAATCGCATTTCGCAGAAAAGATTCAACCTGCCCTACAGTGGCCGCGTCCTCCGGCCCTTTCCGTAGCTTCCAAAGAGCGGCCGCGTAATAAAAATTGGCATCGGCATTGTCCGGCTGCAGTTCGAGGAAGCGATGCAGCTTCTCGACGACTTTCTCAGTGGGCACGGATTCCACGAATTGCATTCTGCCCATGAACAGATACGGAGCCTCATCCTTCGGATTCAAATCGGAGGCCTCCGACAATCGCTCGGCCGCTTCGTCGTAGGATCCGCGCGCAAACTGTGCTGCTCCCAATCCGATCAGCATGCGGACGGAACCGGGAAAGAGCCGGTTTCCTTTGGTGAAGACCTCCAGCGCCGGCTCGGGAGCATGATGCATCAGCAGTTCGGATGCCCAATCGAAAAGATAACCCTCGCTGGAATTGAGTTCCGCCGCACGCTGGAACTCCCGGACAGCCCCAAGAGCGTTGTGGAGTTTCTCCTCGTCTTCTGCGAGCAAGTGATGAAGGTCGGCGCTGTCATGATGCGCGAGCAATGCGCGTACGCTTTCCCGGGAGCGCGCGCAGTTGCCGGCGTGCGCATTGGCCAGCGCCAGTTCGTAGGTATTTTCGTAATCGTCCGGTTTCAACTCGCCCGCGCGTTCCAGGTAGGGAATGGCCTCGGCGGCTTTGCCATCTGCGACCAGCGCCTTACCCAAGCGATGATTCGACTCGAAATTGTTGGGAGTGCGTTCGACGCTCTCGCGCAATGATTTTTCGGATTGGTTCGCCACAGGCGCGCTGCTCGGCGGGGCTTTGCCTAAAGAAACAGTCTCTTTGGCGAGAGTCTCGCGCGTGCGCACGATCGTGTCGGAACCATGACCGCCAAGGCTCGTGGTATCGGTGACTCCAGCAACGGTAAATTGGGGCGGATCAAAAAACCGGGGTGCTCCCGTGGACGCAGGTTGCGCTGCTGGAGTCTTCGCGGATAGTAGTGTGAGATCTACATTCTTCGCTTCTCTTGGACCAATGAAAAGTGAGGAGATTTCCGCATCACCGAAGCCGGCCATTGTGGCTCGAAGAACATAAATACCGCCGTGCAGGGCGGGGAAAACATAATTGCCTTGCGCATCCGCGAGAACCGTTTTCGGTTGCTTTGCGTCGCTGACGATCAACTGAATCGTCGCCCGGGCGATTGGGTTTCCCCCTGCATCCCGAACCGTGCCGCGCAACGAGCCTGAGTCTTGACACTGTAGTGGGAGGATTGCGACGAAGAACAGCACGACTGCAGCTACGCCGCAGCTCACCACTCGTGCGGACCTGAGTTTCTGCGATGCTGTGGAGAAACGTCCCATGAAGACAAAGCTGATGCGCGAAATCGCCTTTGCTTAGCGCTCAATCGGGCATTCTAGCTTGCAGCTTTGCACGTCGCAACCGTCGGCTTTCCGAGACGTGCACGGAGAAAAGGCTAGCATGGGCCTGTCATAACCCATAGAATGCCATCCGCTGTAGCAAAGGGATACTGAGGACTTCTACTGACGAGAAGCCACACGAACGGACCCTATGAAGAAGATCTCCGAAATGACGAGGCGGGAGTTTGTGACGGCGTCTGCGGCCACGCTGGCTGTGGGCAGCTTTACGCGGTCCAGCGAGGAGGATCACGCTGAGGACAGGCAAGAGAGGCAAT
Organism: Acidobacteriota bacterium; assembly: GCA_003225515.1. GTDB lineage: Bacteria > Acidobacteriota > Terriglobia > Terriglobales > Acidobacteriaceae > Sulfotelmatobacter. The sequence continues at coordinate 14,027 of QIAK01000034.1, forward strand.
CGGAGCGTGGCCGCGGGCCATTCCGCGTCATCATCGACACCGATCCGGGCGTGGACGACGCACTGGCATTGCTATTGGCCATGCGCTCACCGGAACTGAAGATCGAGGCAATCACCGCCGTCGCAGGAAATGTCCCTCTGGAATTAACCCTACCCAATGCTTTGCGCATGGTCGAGATCGCCGGGCGGGACGATATCCCTGTAGCCGCGGGCGCCAAGGCGCCTCTGCTACGTCGCCTGGTGACGGCCACTTACGCCCACGGCGAAAACGGATTGGGCGGAGCCGTTTTTCCCGAACCCAAACGGAAGCCTGTCCCGGAAACAGCTGCGGAGTTCATTCGGCAGATCGTCCGTAAATATCCGGGCGAGGTTACGTTGCTCACGATTGGACCCTTAACCAATGTGGCAGCCGCCTTGCAGTCCGATGCCGAATTGGCTCGCATGGTACGAGGGCTGGTCATGATGGGCGGGTCGCTCTCGGGTGGAAACATCACGCCGGCGGCGGAGTTCAACATTTACGTCGATCCCGAGGCGGCGCGCATCGTGTTTCAATCAGGAATCCCAATTACGATGGTCGGCCTTGACGTGACTCGAAAGACTTCACTTACCGATGAGCACCTGCGTGTACTCGATGGCGAACAAAATCCGGTGAGCCAGGCCGCGGCAAAAATTGCACGCAACGCAATCAATCACAATCGCGAGCGCGGATTCCTGGTCGGCCCAAATATGCACGACTCTCTGGCGATCGCGGGATTTCTTGATGCTTCGATTCTGCAATTCGAGGATTATTACGTCGTGGGCTACAGTCCCGACGCCGGCGATTTGCGGAGGCAACCTGGGATGGAAAAGGATGCGGCCGCTCAGAAAATGCCGATTCGTGGTTCGGCGCCAACGCTCGCCGGGAACAGGACCTCTCCGGTGTTGCGGGAAGATTTCGTGCCCAATACCAAAGTGGCCGTGGGCGTGGACTCGACGCGGTTTTTTGATTTGCTCATAAGCCGATTATCGGGAAAGCAGGGGACGAGATGACTGGAAGTAAAAGGAAACTTGCGCGGCAATTTGCAGCATCTGCAATCTTATGTCTAGCGTGTGTCGCAGCATTCGGCCAGCAGTCCTCCGGCAAGCGCAAGTTGATTATCGATCAGGACGCCGCCGGTCCGGGAGGAACCGATCAGCAATCCATGCTGCTTCTGGTGCAGTCTCCGCAGACCGAAGTCCTTGGCATTACGGTGGTGACGGGCGATGCCTGGCTGAAGGAGGAGGTCGCGCATACCTTGCGCATGCTCGAAATCATTGGCCGAACTGACATTCCGGTTGTGCCCGGCGCCGAGTATCCGCTGGTGCGCCGCAAGGACGACACAGAACTTTGGGAGCAGCAATACGGAACCGTGCCGTGGGTCGGCGCCTGGACTCCGCGGCGTTACCATCCGGCAGATCAGTTGGGCGAGATGCCCGAGGGCAAACCTGCAACGAAGGCGTCGGACGAGGATGCCGCGCATTTTCTGGTGCGAATGGTGCACAAGTATCCGCACGAAATTACGATCTACGAAGGCGGGCCGATGACGAACCTCGCGCTCGCCATTTCGATAGACCCTGAATTCGCTTCGTTAGCAAAAGAATTGGTGTTCATGGGCGCGAGCCTCAACCCCAAGACTGACGATCCAGAGTTTGTGAATGCTCCCCGGCATGAATTCAATCTGTGGTTCGATCCCGAGGCGGCGCACGTCACGTTCATGGCACCGTGGAAGAAAATTGTCTGCACTACAGTGGATATTTCCGTGAAGACGCGCCTGACTCAAGAATTAATTAACCGAGTTAAATTGGCCCACACGCCCGCCGCCCAATACGTCGCGTCGTATGCACGCTTGTACGGCAAATATAATTATTTATGGGACGAACTCGCATCTTTGGCATGGCTCGACCCTAGTTTTATTACGGCAAAAAACAATCGCTATCTGGATATTGATCTTAACCGCGGCGCCGGCTATGGAAATACTTTGAGTTGGACAGAGGAGGACAAGCCGAAAATTGTGGGCACGGCAGCGGAAATTCAGGTTGATCTAGACACGCAGAGGTTCTACAACATGTTCGTCGATCTGCTCTCTGCGCCCACACCGAGGCCGTAACTTGTCATTGAAGTTGCTCGAGAGCCTGCTTAGCCTGCGCATGATCTGGCGATTGTTTGAGCAAATCCTGCAGGACGGTTCGGGCCTTTTCCCGCGCGCCTTCCAGAGCATAGACGCGAGCCAGATTCAGATATGCTTGATCGAATGCGGGAGCCACGCGGATGCATTGTTCAAAGGTTGCGACCGCTTCATCCCTGCGCTGCGTGACCAGATATAAAACTCCTAAATTATTCAGTGCCTCAGGGTAAACGGGACGCGCCTTCAAGGCACGCTGCAAATGGTCGTAGGCCTTGGTCGTATCGTCGGTCTGCGCGAATACCATTGCAAGGCTATAGTTCGCCTCGGGATCTTCAGGGACGACTTCGAGAGCACGCTCCAGAATTGTACGAGCATCATTCCATCGCTTTTGTGCGCGATAAGCATTGCCCAGATTATCGAGCGACAGCAGATGATTCGGATTCAGGCGCAGGGCCTCAAGAAAACACGGGATCGAATCGGCCACGCGTCCCTCGCGGGTTGCGATGACGCCCAGATTATTCCACGCGTCGGGTAAAGTTTCCGGATAATTGGCCTGCAGTTTCACCGCGCGTTCAAAGCTTTCACGAGCTGCAGCATTCTTGTTCTGATTTAGATAGACGCTGCCGATGCCGTACAAGGCCTCGGCACTCGATGCATCATCCCGCAAGGCTCGCCGGAATGAAGCTTCCGCTTGATCGAGGTATCCGCGTTGAAAATACAATGCCCCATACGAGAGATAATTGCGGCCAAAGTCCAGCGTGTAAGTCGCGCTCGGAAAAGGCAGGGCTCGATCTAATCGTTCTGCGTCGGTCCGGGGAATGTGGTGGAAGTCTTGTAGCACACCGGCTTGCACATTCTCGGAGATGATCGTGCCCTGATAAACCTTGACGATGTCCCCGTTGTGATCGATTAGAAATGACGTTGGAAGGCTCATATCCCGGTGACGATCGAATAATTGGCGATAGAGGATGTTGTAAATTGCCGCGACGTCATTCGATGCACGCAGAATTGGGAATGTTAGCTGCTGAGTGAAGGTGTGGATTTCATCGTCGGCGCGATCATCCACGTTCACAGCGATCAATTGCAGTCCCTTCCGGACCCACTCGGCATAGGATTTCTGAAGCATTCTCAAATGTTCCCGCGACGCCGGCGACTTCATGCTCCAGAAATGAAGAAGCGTGGCAC
>QIAK01000496.1 GCA_003225515.1 Acidobacteriota bacterium
GGGAATAGCGCCACCCTCCCGAGAGCGAGACAAAGGCATCAGCCAACTTGACAACAAAAACCCCTCCCTTGATTCGTCGTTCACGCTGCTGCTTCTCCAAAGGTCCCGCAAAGTGTTCGAAAAACTTTCCTCCGAAGTGCTCAGCTATTCTTAAAGAGATTAAAGATTCGAATGTACAGTAACGTTGGCTGCGTCCCGCATAGAAATGTTACGTGGTGTACCGCAAAGGAGATCCGAGCGCACGGCTTCATGGCTTGCCTTTGCATGACGCCTTAAGGCATCCAAACCTATCATTCGCAGCACTCCCAAGCCTCGCGCTAAGCTGGATGGGTGGATAGTTTCCCGCACGCGGACAGTTTCGGCCATCAGCCCTCATCCCCAGCATCGGAAGGGTGCAGCTTCTCCAATCTGCCTAGTCGTTCAGCGTGATTTATACTTTCGATCGCGCGCAATTTGAGATTAAGGAGAAGTACCAAAGCCGACGCGGTTTTGGGGTCAAGTTGTCCTCCATGGATGTCGGAGATCAGTCTCTCAACGACATCGGCTATGGCAGCCGCGCTGTCCAGCTTCGGCAACGGAGTGAGCCCCTCGTCCCTAAACTGACGATTTTTCTTTCCGCCGACCCGCCCCAGTTCCGAGGCTTTATCGGGATTGGCGTGAAAGTAGCACAAGCCGCCCGGAGTTGCCGCTGCGCGGCAAGGCTCGCCTTTTTTCGTGTGACCTTTACAGCGATCATTCTTCTTCATCTCGGAGGCCTCTCCCCAGCGCGCTTCCATACCTGCTTCACAATCTCCTTATGGCTCGGCATCCTTCTCCCCGTTTTTTGCGACCAGTGTTGCTGTTCCAACGTGTAGGCATCCATGATTGCTTCGGTAAGAAGTCGCTCATCTTCTACGTGATACGTTTCTTCAGGCATCTGCTCCCAGGCCCTGGTGGCAGCATAATTGCCCTCCCAAGTGAGAGGCTTGGGCCCGAGAAGAAACGATCTCCACGGATGCGAAGGGCAGGGGCAAACTTCATCGTCCTCCTCGAGGAGCGGATATTGCCGCGCTGTCCAAAAAAAGAAGCCCATCTCTCTAAATCCATGAACGGGACACTCCCGCGCAGTTTTCCGAAGAATGATCAGTAAGCAGTGGCTATTGTGGTAGCGAGTCTCGGCTCTGCAATTACAAGGCTCGGGCGGCTGGATCAGCATCTCGAGTTTGGAGATCCGATTTTCTAAGTTACGAAAGCTCGTTCTCATGTGATTTGACACGTCTTCATTCGATTGTCAGTTAGACTCTGACAAGCAAAATAGAATTAGCATTTGCATGCCAACGATGTACACGGTAATAAAGGAAACGCTCAGCGCCACAAACTTATCTTGCTGGCATTCGCGACGATATCCCTTGCTTTCTATCTGTTGCCGGATCTATGGTATTGCTTCGCGTGCAGAATCCGACGTTCCTCCAAGCTGGGCAACTGCCGCCCTGTTTCCCTGGGCCACTGATGCCGCTCCTCAAAGTAGGATTTGAATAGCGATTTTGTTCGGTCTGAGTTCTCTTGAAATTCAAAGTTGCTCTCCGGACCAGGAGGATTGTCGTGCCAAGCTTGCATTGCCGCAGCACAGTCTTCTTTTGTCACCGAGTCGCGACGCAGCTGCAAAGATCTCCATGGATGGGGTGGACACGGGCAGAATTGATTGTCCTCATCCACAACCGGATATGGACATGATCTCTGAAATAAGAAACCCATCTCTCGAAATCCATGCACGGGACATTTCCGTTCAGTTTTCTCAAGGATTGCTGCAAGACAGTGCGCGTTGTGGAAATGAGTTACTAGTCGACAATTGCAGGGCGCGGGAGGCTGTATCTGCCTTTCGATACGGGAGATCCGTCTTTCTAAGTCATGGAAGCTGGTTCTCATTGAACGTTATCTCCGTTTCACTCGCGTTCTGAATCTTCGCTGAGAAGCCCTCCTGTCATCGACATTTAGCATCGAAGACTGTGGAAAACCAAAGGACTAAAGAGGTAGTCCAAGCACACGCGATTGACAGCAAAACGTCAAACCTCCCGGCTATTGTGGCGTCTTCTTGCGGCCGTTCGGAGCACTGCTCGGCTGCTGATATCGGAACACCTCGATCGTTTTGCTTAAGGTTTCCTGGACCTCTCAGAAGCTACACTCTCTGGGTGCTATCCCCGTCGGAAGTGGCGCGGCCGGTCGATGACTGGGAGGCGGGGAACTGCTCTTGCAAGAGCTCCAAATTTGTAGAGCAACAGAACGTGATTCTCAGTGGTGGAAATCACCACATTCTGGTCGCAACAAGCCGGCTTTCACTGTCTGAC
>QIAK01000497.1:0-548 GCA_003225515.1 Acidobacteriota bacterium
CGCGACTTCCATGAACGACGTCGCCGCCGCGCTCAAACTCAGCAAGGGCGGCCTCTATCACCACTTTCAGAGCAAGGACGAAATCCTGTTCGAGATCATGAACCATGCCATGGAGATCACGCAGGAGCGCGTAGTCGCTCCCGTCCGCGGCATCGCCGATCCCGAAGAACGCTTGCGAGCTCTGATCCGCCGCCATATGGAAGTGGTGCTCAGCCCGCGCGATCGCGAGATCACGGTCATGCTGCACGAAAATCATCCCCTGCCACCAGCGCTCCGCAAGCGCATCAACCAGCGCAAGAAGGAGTACGTTCATTTCGTCGAGAGCCTGATCGCAGAAGTTCAGAAGAACGCTCCCCGAGACGCTCCACGCGCCGGAGTAGCAAGAGCGGCGGTCAGTCCGCGCGCCGCCGCATTCGCTCTGCTCGGCATGATTAACTGGATTTACCAATGGTATAAACCCGAAGGCGAACTCCAGGCGGCCAACTTGATTCCGCAATTCACCGACCTGCTTTTCGGCGGGATCCTCATCTGAAGCGATCAAGCATGGA
>QIAK01000497.1:563-2832 GCA_003225515.1 Acidobacteriota bacterium
ATCCAGCGCAGAGTTTTTTGCTGCGGCCGAACTTGATCGGCAACGGGCGCAAGCTGATAAGCGCTATCTCGAATTCTTGCGCGTGCCCGCCATGAGCGCGGGTTTGTACGTGTTAGCCGCAGGTTCCACCGACCCGCAAAAGCCTCATCATGAGGACGAGCTCTATTACGTGGTCCGTGGCCGCGCCCGTTTTCGTGCGGGGAAAGACGATCGTGAGGTCGCGGCCGGCAGCATAATTTTCGTGGCCGCAGAAGTTGAGCACCGCTTTTACGATGTCACGGAAGAACTGGCGGTACTGGTCTTCTTCGCGCCTGCGGAAAGCTAAAGTCAGTCGCCTATTTGGCGGGAATCCAGTAAACCTCTTCTTTCACCGATCCCGTGTCGGTGAAACCGCGGCGCTTCAAGATCGCTTTGCTGTGCTCGATCATCTCAGGATGTCCGCAGATGTAAGCGATGGTATTGCTCGCATCCAGTTCCCAATGGTCCGCGTACTTGCGAAGAATGTCGTCGGCCCGGCCAATTTCTCCCGGCCAGTCTTCGTGATCCCACGGACGGCTGACCGTCGGCACATACTTAAACCAGGGCAATTCCTTGTCGAACTGGTTCAGTTCCTGCAGGTATCCGAATTCCCACGGACGGCTGGCGCCGTTCAGCAGAAAAAGTCTATGCGTGCCATCGAAGCGTCCCTCTTTCCATTCCTTGGCAAGGGTGCGCACAAAGCTCACAAACGGCGCGACCCCGGTAACCGTCGAAATCAGCAGGTGATTGGTGCGGCCATTCTGCAAATCCAGCGAAAATTTTCCCTTCGGGACTTTCCGCATCAGCAGCTGGTCTCCAGGCTGCATCTTGTGAAGCAGCGGCGTGAGCGCGCCCTCCGGCACCAACTCAAAAAAGAATTCCACCTCATCTTCCGACGGCGACGACGCGATCGAGTACGGACGCTCTACCCGCTTCCCATTTCCCTCGACGCCCAGAGTCGCGTACTGCCCCGGCACAAACTTGAACTCGCCTCCGCTGCGGATGCGGAACATCCACAGGTCGGGAGCGAAATCGATGCGCTGCGTAATTTGCGCGCGGTAAAACCTTTCGTCAGCAATATTCATTTTCGAACCGGCCTGATCTGGCAATTGGCCTGTGTCGCTTAGCAGCTTCCTTCATACCGAACGGTCGTACGGAAGTAGTCCGTGAAGATATCCTAACGGGAAGAGAAGGCTAAGAGTAGGGCCCCTCATCCCCAAATTTGTGATCGATGCGATTTCATTTTCCGATTGCCGCGATGCATCACTTTCCGACGACCAGTACCACGAAGCTGTCGGGAAGAATAGGAGGCCGGGGACGCGGATTGTCTGCGGTCGCTGCGGGCCGAGGTCCAAACTGTGCGGTCACGACGAATACGTTGTGCGTTTGAGGATCGAGCGCCAGCGTGCGCGCTCCCTTTTGCGTAGTCACGTTCTCGGCAACGCTGAACTTATTCGGCGACTCCTCTTTCACAACGGTGAGAACACCATCGCCGCCGCAGGACGCAAACGCGAGACCAGTTTCGGCGTCAAACGCGGTTGCGTCCACTCCCTCGCCGATCGCCGGTGTAGCCAGAACCTTGCCGCTATCGGCATCCACAACCGCCATCATCTTGTTATCGCAGCCGACAAATAGACGGCGGTTCTTGCGGTCGATTGCCAGCCCGCTCGGCTCGGTACAGGGCGCGAGCGGCCACTTCGACCTAACTTCCAGTTTTGCCGGATCGATCGCCACCAGTTCGCTTTTGTCTTCGATATTTACAAATATTTCGCCCTTCGCATCGCTGGCGGCAAACTCCGGTTTGCCATCGAGCTTGATGGTTCCTAAGACTTTTCCGTTGGTAGCGTCAATGGCAGTCGAATCCTGGCTGCGTCCGTTAAAGGTAAAGACTCGCTTGGTCGCCGGATCGTAAAGGATGGCGTCCGGATTTTCCCCCACCTTCACCTTGCTGCTGGTGGCCAGGGTCTTCATATCGAAAATGCTGACGGTGCCTTCGCGTCCGTTGCTCACGAAACCTCGCCCGAGATCCGCAGCCAGTGCGATGCCATGCACCCCGGGAGTATCGGCGATATCGCCAACGCTCTTGCCCGAATCGGCGTCAATGACCATCACGTGCGTGCCGCGCGAAATATATACCCGGCGCGCATCAGGATCGGCGGTCAGATAATCCCAGCCTCCTTCACCGCCAAGTTTGTAAGTCTTCACCACGTGATATCCCGGCCCAGCCGCGGCTAAGCATATCGCTGCAATA
>QIAK01000498.1:0-839 GCA_003225515.1 Acidobacteriota bacterium
CGATCGGTCGACAATGACTTTGAGATCGAAAGGGCGATTTTCGGACAATGGGGCGGTCGTCCTGGTTGGGAAGTCTGCAGTAATTGCGCGACCCGATTTGGTGCGATCCATGTAAAACTCTCCCTTAGAGCGATCGAATCCGATTTCGGTGCAGTGCTGGTCGTCGGTGTAAAGACGAATGCCGAAGTTCTGCTGGGAAGGCTGCCCAAATTGCAAGTCGAGTTCAAACGGTGCCGCCTGTGTGCTCTTGAGTTCGCCGCTTTGAGTCTGCCGAATAATCGTGTGCTCTGTCCGGAGAGGAGCAGTTACAGGTTCCTGTTTGATCGCCAATCCTGCCTCGTCACGAACCAGTGAGAGCCGGCGCGGCAGGCTCATCTGTCCACGCCACGGGGATGTGGGCAATTGCGCTGCATATTGCCAGTTACTCATCCAGCCGATGAGGACCGGCTTTTCGCCTTCCGGTAGACCATTGAAGCTGATCGCACAGTAGTCATCCTTTCCATAATTCGTCCATCCATGCGAACCAGGTGCGGCCGAAGCAAGAAAGCGTTGTCCATCAAAGTGGCCGAGAAAGTATTGCTCCCCCGAACCTCCCTGAGGCGCTCCGGGATTAAGTCCGACCTTCAATGCCCACAGATCGGAAGGTCCACTCTCGGATGGAATACGCACGAGGTCCGGACATTCCCAGTCTCCGGCCACATCGCCAGCGGGTCCAAAGTCACTCAGATGTGTCCACTTTTTCAGGTCAGGAGAGGCATAAAAGCTAACCTTGTGCTCGGCAGGCAAGGAAACCGCCATTCTCGAACGCCCGTCCTCCGCATCCCAGGAGACGCTCGGGT
>QIAK01000498.1:908-3113 GCA_003225515.1 Acidobacteriota bacterium
CTATAAGCAATGTTCTGGGTTTGACGCTGGGGCGATGATCTGTGTCCCGTATAGATGGCAACCAGGCACGCTTTTCCGGGCGGGCAGAAGCCGCTGGTGTTCTTGCTATCTATCACCACGCTTCCTGTGAAAACCATTTCGCCGTCCTTCTCAGGAATAGCGACAGGAAGCTCATTCCAGTGAAGCAGGTCAGTACTGACGGCATGTCCCCAACTCATGTGTCCCCATTCGTTGCCCAAGGGGTTGAACTGAAAGAAGAGGTGATACTCACCGTGGAAGAAGACGAGCCCGTTGGGATCGTTAGTCCAGTGCTCGCGTGGAGAGAAGTGTACCTGCGGACGGTAAGGCTGCTGATAACCAATTTGAGCGGCAGCAAATGCGAATACCAGGATGGATGAGCAGGCAAAGAAACTCTTGTTCAGGCAAGAAGTACTCATTCCTCAATGTTCAATTACTTCCCCTGGCTTCGTCCAGTCGGGAACAGGAGCGGCGAACCAGAAGTTTCTAGTGAGCGCTTAGGCGATCGATCTTGGCGGCCATGATGAAGTCGCTTTCAGTCAGGCCGTCGATCTTGTGGGTCCACAGCGTAATGTCGGCCTTTCCCCAGGCCAAAAAGATATCGGGATGATGTCCCTGCTCTTCGGCCAACGCTCCCACCCGGTTGACGAAGTCCAGCGCCTGCTGAAAGTCTTCGAAGTTGAACTCGCGGTGAATATGATGTTCGCGTTCAACTTTCCACAGGGGAACTTCCTGCAGTAGTTTTTCGAGGTCATCTCCGCGGAGGGGCGGAACGCCTCCGCGGCAGGGCACGCAAATTTTGTCGGCAAGATCTTCGTTCATAAAATCCCCAAAACAAATTACTGTTGGACGGGCGTTGTTTCTCAACCAACTTGCGCAGACAACACTTCCGCCGGCGCGGGCGCGTCCGGTTTGAAATAGCGCTTCAGCCACAGCACGAAGCCGAAGAACAGCATCTGTGAGAGCAGACCCCACCATAGAAGAACGTGGCCACGCAGCATTGGATTCGAGCCGATCATCTGCACCTGTGCATCCGAGAATCCTATTTTCGAATAAGCCTGCATCAAGTCGGCGTGCGCATAGGTAAGCGCGACCGAGAATATCCGGATCGGAGTGGCGCAGACGGCGATCCACCAGGCCAACGAGCGCAAACGAAACAGTCCGACGGCCAGGTAAGCGTCGAGAGCAGCGAACAATACAAACCCTGCCGAGCCTGCCGGTCCGGTGAGATATCGTCCAAAGAACGGGAAAAGCGGGGTAGTGACTGCCACCATAAAAAGATAGAGTGCGCCGATGAAGAGAATGACGCTGGCGCCGAGCACGGGAAGAGGCGTGCGATCGGTCCAGCGCTCGACTGGATCGCGATGGCGGCAGGTCTCGCCGACATCCTTTCGGCCGTAAAAAATCACGAATGCGATCGGCACAACGATGAGGAAGAAGGCTGCGAAAATAATAATCAGAGTAAGGATCACCGCCATGATGCCGGTCGACATCGCGGGCGAAGGAGCATTGGGAGTGCTCTTATTTATCTGTGCGAGCGCGCTTTTCATGGTGACCGGCAGTACCGCGGTCAACAGGATTGTGATGAGCACACCTGTGATGAGCCAATACCAGGAGGTAACGAGCGTGAGCGCCCGCGCCCAGCGCTTCATTTGCACCGATCCGATACCTAATGCCAGCATGGCAGCCGCAATCGATCCGTAGGTTGCGACCCCGGAGAGGAACTGTGCAGGACGCATTGCTCCCGCAGGTCCGAGACGGGATACGAACGCTCCCAAGGCAATTAAGGGCACCATCAGCGCGGCCAGCAATCCCAGGATGATCTGGAAGACTCCGAAGATCACGAGTCCGGTGCCGCGGTCCTTATGAACAGGAACATCGTAAACAGGAGCATCTGAAAGCGACGCGGGAGTAGTCACGGGAGCAACCTCTGGGACAGGCGGAACTGGTGCCGAGCTCGACGACATTCCCAAGTCTGATCCAGTGGCTTGTGGGGAATCTGGCGGCAGTGCGGTTTCCAAGAAACCTCCCGGGTGGAAAATATCTTAGCAGGCAAATTACGCCGGATCGACGCCTGAGATCTACAGCCGGTGGTGGGCTGTTTTGAGCTTTGCCTGACTCAGGCTTCGGCACAGGATCTCAACAATCAGACCAAGCAACGCGTAGGTAGCGGCATTCGCGAGCAGG
>QIAK01000035.1 GCA_003225515.1 Acidobacteriota bacterium
CTGGCATCCACGGCACAATGGAAGTCTGATCCACAACCTTCCAGCAAGGAACTGTTCGACTATCTCCGAAAGAATACGATCGAGGGAAAAGATCCTGGTGGGGATGGAGACCGCTTTGAAGTCGGAACGCTGGATCAGGCGATGGGTTCTGCCGACCATCATCTGCAACAAACTTACACGGTTTCATACATCGCGCATGTTCCGCTCGAACCCCGTGCTGCACTGGCGAAATGGGTCGGCGATCACCTGACGGTATGGACCGGGACGCAGCGGCCCTTCGGCGTGCGCGGGCAACTTGCCGAGGCATTTCGCATTCCCGAAGATCAGGTACGCGTGCTGATGCCCGACATGGGTTCAGGATACGGCGGCAAGCATACCGGGGAAACGGCAATTGAGGCGGCGCGATTGGCGCGAGTGGCCAATCGTCCGGTGAAGCTCGTCTGGACACGGGAAGAGGAATTTACCTGGGCATACTTTCGTCCTGCGGGCGTGATCGATGTGAGCAGTGGAGTGCGCGCCGATGGAACGATCACGGCATGGGAATTTCACAATTACAATTCCGGCTCGGCGGGAATTCGCACGTACTACGAAGTTCCGAACCAGCGGATCATTTTTCATGCCACTGATTCACCTTTGCGGCAAGGATCGTACCGGGCACTGGCAGCGACGGCGAATCATTTTGCCCGCGAGTCGCACATGGACGAACTGGCACACGCGGTAAACCTGGATCCGCTGGAATTCCGGCTCAAGAACCTGAAAAACGAGAGGCTGCGCGCCGTGTTCCAGGCAGCGGCGAAACAGTTCGGATGGGGAAGGAGCAAGTCCCCCGGGCAGGGCTTTGGCATGGGAGGCGGATATGAAAAGCTAGGCAACATTGCGACCTTCGCCGAGGTCAATGTGGATTGCAAATCCGGAGAGGTGAAGGTAGTCAGGGTTGTATCTGCATTTGAATGCGGCGCTATCGTGAACCCGGACAACCTGCGCAACCAGATTGAAGGATCGAATATTCAAGGATTAGGCGGGGCTCTTTTTGAAGCCATTGAATTCGAGAACGGCAAGATTCTGAACGGAAGGCTGTCGCGGTATCGCGTGCCACGATTCAGCGATGTTCCGATTCTGGAGACGGTTCTACTTGATCGAAAAGATCTTCCATCAGCCGGAGCGGGCGAGTGCCCGATGATCGGATTGGCTCCCGCGATCGGGAATGCAATCTTCGATGCGACCAGCGTGCGATTGCGGTCGCTGCCTATGGTTCCGAATGGCCTGAAGACGGTCTAAGCGCCCAAAACTACGGCTTGGCTCTTTGCAATAGCGTTTGACAATGGCCCGTGAGTGCTAGTGCTACAGAATTCACCTTACAGTTTCGGAAGGAATGTGTGTGGTAACCTACATTTCATCAAATGTCCCGGGACGAATACATCAAACAGCTGTGCGCCCGCGCCATTAGCGCCGATGACGACGATTTTGTACTTACCATTGAGGAGTTGCAGATAGCCATCCGGGAGCACATTGAAAAGGTGCGGGCCATGGCTGCGACGGCTCTTTTGAAAGCACCGGGCAGCCCTCCTACCGATCTTCCTCAAGCGTAGCGCCCGCGTTTCTATCTCAAAGTCTTCATGTTGACTTGCCTGAACCTGCCCCTTAGCATGGCACATCGATTTATTGTTCCGGAGGTAATCATGAGTGAGTCTTCGCCTATGAACCGTCGTGCATTCCTGAGTAAGTCCGCTGCTGTAATTGCGGGCGGAGCGGTCCTGCCCCGCACGGCACTATCGTATGGCAATATCGTGGGCGCGAATGATCGCATTTCACTCGGGCACATCGGAATCGGTAATCGCGGTGGAGATCTCGACCTGATCGCGTCGAAGCTGAAGTCGAGTCATCACGTAGAGATGACGGCAGTCTGCGATCTATGGAAGGTGAACCGCGAAAAAGCAGCTGCCACGAATCAAGGTTACTATGGCCGGTCGCCTCGGGCGGTGCAGCACCCCGAAGAACTGCTGATGATGAAAGACATTGATGGCGTGCTGATTTCCACACCGGAGCATTCACATTCGCCTCTTCTCAAAATGGCGGTCGAAGCCGGCAAGGATGCATATGTCGAGAAGCCGATGGGAAATGTGCTCAACGAAGCGAAGGCGGCGCGCGACACAGTGCTGCAAAGCAAGAATATCGTACAGGTCGGCACCCAACATCGCAGCGAACCTTATCCGCAAGCGGCACAAAAAATCGCACGCAGCGGTGCGCTGGGAGATGTCAGCAAAGTTGAAGTGGTGTGGAACTATCATGGTCCGCGATGGCGTGGGCGGCCAGAGGTTAAGCAGATCCGCGAACAGGATACAGATTGGCAGAAGTGGCTGATGACGAAACCCGCGCGCCCGTTTGATCCACAAATGTATTTCGAATTTCGGCTTTATAAAGAGTTTTCCAGCGGGATTCCCGATCAATGGATGAGCCACGGCATCGACCTGGTCCACTGGTTTATGGACGACCACTTTCCGATGTCCTCCGTATCGAATGGAGGAGTGTTCGCCTGGCACGACGGCCGCGAAAACGCAGATACATTTCAGACACTGCTGGAATATCCGAAAGGTTTCATGGTCAGTTATTCCACAAGTTTCGGTAACGATGCGCCCAGCTTTACGCGCTACATGGGGAAGAACGCCACGCTCATGAATCTGGGAGGCGAAGGGAGCCCGCGTTATCAAGTAGTCGAAGAGAAAGGCACGCACGAAGACGACGCCGACATCGATGAAAAGCGCGGATCGAAATTCGTGATGTTGCCGGGAGAGACCGGGCTGCCGCCGCTTGGGATAGATGACTTGTCACTGGAGCACATGGCGAACTGGTTTGAGTGCATGCGTTCGCGCCAGCAGCCGCATGCCTCAGTGCACGAAGGCTTCGCACATTCGGTGGCGTGCATAATGTCGGCGCAATCGTATTGGTCAGGGAAAAAAGTCTATTGGGACCCGAAGAGCGAAACGATCTCAGAAAGTACGCCCGCACGAGCGTAGGAATAGAAGGGAGCTGTCAGGTTCCCCTACATCAATCCGCACGTATGCGCGTTTCCGAGGCACTGGCCGGCGACGCGCGCGTAATCCGCAATGGCAATCTCCGGGTCATCGATATCAGGATGCCAGAGTTTTTCCCATTCGAAACAATAAAAGCCTTTGTAGTCAATCGACCGGAGGGCTTCAATCTGCCGCTGAATCGGAACATTGCCGCGTCCGGTAAGCACATACTTGCGGTCTTCGCCGCTTCCTACAGAATCCTTGAGATGAGTGTGGCGAATCCACTGCCCTAACTGTTTGACGGTGAATTCGGGGTCTTCGTTCGATGTGGCGAACGTGTGATGCGCGTCCCAGAGCAGGCCGACGTGCTCAGAATTGGCCGACTGCAATACGCTCTTCAATGTCGCTGAAGCAGTGAAGTGGTCGTGGGACTCAATGATGACCGTAACATTATGCGGGCCAGCGTAGGCACCAAGTTCGCGCAGGCCGGCGGCCACTCGAGCCTTTGTCTGGTCGTCCGGCGTGGGACTCTTGTCGGACTCTGCCTTGCCGCCGAACACACGCACGTACGGAGCATTGAGTGCTTTTGCCAGATCGATGAAGCGCCGGGCATCGCGCAGCTCTTTCGCGCGCTTTGCCGGATCTTCCACATACAATTGCGCAGAGCTGCTTACACACGCAATTTTCAAATTGGCGGCGGCGATTTCTTTCCTGGTCTGCTCAATTCGGTCCGGGGCGAAGATGGGGTTCGCGGGTAAATCCAGATTGCCTTGCAGACCTCGAAGCTCAATGGCAGAGAATCCGTGCTGCGCAGCGAAATCCAGAATCTTCTTCCATTCCCAGGCGGGACAACCAAGCGTGGAAAATGCCAGCGGAATCTTGGACGCTTTTGTTTCCGTGTTTGCATGGGCAAATCCCAGGGGCGCTAAAGCGGCGACTGAGAACATCCTCAGAAATTCGCGCCGATTGCCCATGTGGCTTAGAGCTCTCCTTTCTTCATCTGCTGAAGCGCGTAGTCGCAGGCGCGCGCTGTAAGCGCCATATACGTGAGTGACGGATTCACGCAGGAAGAGGAAACCATCGCTCCCCCGTCAGTGATGAATAGGTTCTTGATATCGTGCGCTTGGTTAAAAGAATTCAGCACCGAGGTTTTCGGATCGCGGCCCATGCGAGCCGTCCCCATCTCGTGAATGGAAAAACCCGGCGGTTCGTCGTCAGCGAAAGGCTCGATGTCATGCGCTCCGGCGGCTGCGAGCATTTCGGCGGCAGTAATCGACATGTCCTTTCGGATTGCGAGTTCATTTTCCCCGAACGCGCAGTGAATTTTCAACGCGGGAATTCCCCAGGCGTCCACGGTTTGTTTATCGAGTTCGACGTAATTGTTGTGATTCGGAAGACACTCTCCATATCCGCCGAACAGGAATCGCCACGGACCGGGCTGGCTAATAGATTTCTTGAATTCTGCTCCGAATCCGGTTTGGTGGATGCCGCGCTCCCATCCTTCGCGATGGCCGCCGCCCTGAAATCCATATCCCCGCAAGAATCCTGTTTGTTTAGTCTTCACATTGCGAAATCGAGGAACGTAAATCCCATTGGGCCTTCGCCCCATCACCATGCGATCTTCGTTGCCGGGAATGGTCGCGGAGGCGCCCCCGCTCTTCACGTGATCCATCAGATTGTGACCTAATTCTCCGCTGGAGTTGGCGAGCCCGTTGGGAAACTCGGGGGTGGAAGAGTTGAGGAGAATGCGGACCGATTCCAGCGCGGATGCGCACAAGAAAATTGCCTTGGCCCGAAACTCAAGCGAAGCGCGGCTTTTGGCGTCGATTACGCGGACGCCCGTTGCTCGCCTGCTGCGCGAGTCGAAATCCAGGCTATGCACCACGCTGTAAGGACGCAGTGTCATGCGTCCTGTTTTCTCGGCGGCGGGCAGGGTTGCGTTGACGCTGCTGAAGTACGATCGCGTGATGCATCCTCGTTCACAGGGCCCGCAGTAATGGCATGCGGAGCGAGTGCCATGATCCCTGGTGAGAATAGCGGCCCGGCCGATGGTCAAAACGCGCTCGGGTCCGAAATGTTTGGCGACCGCATCCCGAACCAGCAACTCCGCGCAATTCAGTTCCATGGGCGGAAGGAACCTGCTGTCGGGTAACTGCGGCAGTCCCAGCGCTTCGCCGGTAATGCCGATGAAATCTTCCACGTAGTCGTACCAGGGCGCCAGATCGGCGTAGCGGATCGGCCAATCGATGGCGATGCCCTCCCGCAGATTCGCTTCGAAATCCAAATCGCTCCAGCGATACACCTGTCGGCCCCACACGATGGAGCGTCCGCCGACCTGCCGCCCGCGAATCCAACGAAATGGTTTGTCCGGGTCGGTCGTGTAAGGGTGCTCCTTGTCGCTGACGAAAAACTTGGCCGACCATTCGTCACATGCATAGCACGTGCTCTGGATCGGCTGATCCTGCAATTGCCGCCGGCGATCGCGCGCTCCCCGGAACTTCATCTCCCAGGCCGGAACGTGTTCCACGTAATCTTCTTCGGGAACAATCGGGCGGCCGGCTTCGAGAACAAGCGTCTTCAAGCCCTTCTCGGTCAATTCTTTTGCGGCCCAACCCCCGGTTATTCCGGAGCCGATCACAATGGCATCGTAGGTCGTTTGGTCCTTCATTGGTTCTGTGCGCCCCCTTTGGCGGTGGGCACTTCCACGCAACCGCTGTGGGATTCCGGAATGATCTCGTAATGCAACGCGTTGGTTGCGCCAGCTTCAGAGGTGTAATAGGCCGTCAGTGTCAATTGGCGAAACATGGAATAAAAATTCTTCGAACCCGCATGCGGCGTTGCAGAGCGTGGGCGCAAGACAGGGGGCACTTCTGCTGTCATTTTCTGGCCCAGCCACGTCAGAATTTCACCTTGCCGGTCAGCAGAGGCCTCGATGAAATTGGTTCCAAACAGCGCTTGCGTGCGAAGGTCCACCTCGCCCAAGCCATTTAAGAAGCGGCTCCGATCCGGTTCGTCATACCACTCGGTCAGCATTAGATCGACAAATTCACTTACGCCCACGTCGGAAGCACCGGGCGTATCGGTCGTTGGAATAAGCAAGTCCGCCATGACTTTGACCGTGGCATTCTGATGGGCATTTAGAGTGCGAGGAGCAGTCTGCGTCTCGACCAATTTGCGCGCTTCTCGCAAAACGGCAAACAGGCGGTGTGGCGCCAATTGGAGGGCGGTTCCCGTCGCCAGCAACCGAAGCGCTTCGCGTCTCTTCATTCCAGATATCTCCGACCTGCGAAAAAGTATTTTACGCTAGTGGGGGCCGGCAATTTTCTGCCACACTCTTGCGGCGGACACATATCAGAGGAGACACAGCGAACAGTTTTGCGCAATCATTGAACTGGCCAGCTCGCCGGCACTTCCACATACGAGCGATCCAGCGCGCCTACGGATGGGCATCCCAGCAGTCGCAACGTGCGCTCAACGTCCGATCGTAAAATCTTCAACGCCAACGTGACTCCCTCAGGCCCGGCGGCCGCAAGTCCGTAAGCATAAGCTCGTCCAATCAGCACCGCGCGCGCACCCAGGCACAGCGCCTTTACGATGTCGCTGCCACGCCGAACTCCTCCGTCCATGAGCACTTCGGCCTGACCTTTTACCGCTGCGACGACTTCCGGCAGCGCCCTCAGAGTAGGAGAAACGGAATCAAGTTGACGGCCTCCATGGTTCGAGACCACCACCGCGGCGGCACCTTCATCCACCGCGCGCCGGGCATCGTCGCCAGTCAGCAATCCCTTGACGACGATCGGTCCGGTCCAGAGTTCGCGGATCCAACGCAAATCTCCCCACGTCACCGTTGCGCTGGCCAGAGCGGCCCCCACGTCAACCAGTTCCATCGGACCTTTGCCTGGGCTCACCACGTTTTCCAGCCTAGGTAAGCTTCCATCGGAAAGAAACGCGGCCAGCCATCCGGGATGAGAGAGGATGTTGGGCAGGTAGGGAATCTTTGCGAACAAGGAGGTGCTTAAGAGTTCCTTCATCCCATTGCGAGGATCACGCTCTCTCAATCCCGCGACGGGCGTATCCACGGTGATCACCAAAGCAGAAAATCCGGCGCGTCGAGCTCGATCGATGGATCCTTCCGCAGCTTCACGACCGCCAAGCAGATACAGCTGATACCAGACCGGCCCCTGCGACGCCGCTTTCACGTTCTCCAGTTTGTGACCGGAGATGGTCGAGAGGATGTATCCCGTACCTGCCTCGCCCGAAGCATGAGCCGCGGGACTGGAGCAAGCATAGCGGGGAAAGAAAGTTCATGCCCGAGCACGCGAGTCCTCAGATCGCAACTCCCAACCGCGACCGCACTGCGCGGGCGAAACAGCACATCACGAAATGCACGGCAGTTCTCCGCCAAGGTAATCTCGGCCTCAGCGCCGCCATCCAGATAATCGAATACGGACTTGGGTAGCCGGCGTTGCGCCATACGGCGCAGATCCTCGATATTGATAACCCCTGAGATATTCATGCGTGC
>QIAK01000499.1 GCA_003225515.1 Acidobacteriota bacterium
CGCGTGCGTGACCAGGGCGTGGGCATTCCTGCCGACGATATGAAACGTATTTTTAAACGTTTTTATCGCGTAACCCACCGTTCGCTGGCGCACGTGAAGGGAACTGGCCTGGGATTGTTTATTGTCCGCGCCATTGCAGAGAAACACGGCGGCAAAGTCTTTGCCGAGAGCGCAGGCGAAGGCCAGGGAACCACCATCGTGCTGGAATTGCCGAGGTGGGCGGCATGAGCCGGGTTCTCGTTGTCGAAGATGAAGCTCATCTCGCCCAGGGATTGTGTTTCAATCTCCAGGCCGAAGGGTATGAGGCGGAAGTAGTTGGGGATGGCGAGGCGGCCACCGATCGCCTGCTGAAACAAAAAGAGAACTTTGATGCCGTGGTGCTCGACATCATGCTTCCGGGGAAAGACGGATTCAGCGTGGTCTCGGAGTTGCGCGCCGCGCGAAATTACGTTCCTGTTCTAATGCTGACCGCGCGAGGCCGTCCCGAAGATGTGCTTAAGGGATTTGCCTCAGGCGCTGACGATTACCTGCCCAAGCCTTTTGATCTTTCGATTTTGCTGGCTCGCTTGCAAGGCCTTCTGCGGCGCAGTCAGTGGATACGCGGCGAGACTCCGGCGCCCGGTGAGACGCGAGTCGACGCCAGCCCGGAAGGAGACTTCGGCAAGTTTTCATTCGCGGGGAAGACCATCGATTTCGGTGCGCTGGAATTACGCTCGGGAGAGACCACGGTTCATCTCACGCTGATGGAGTCGGAGTTGCTGCGCCATCTGGTTCGCAATGACGGGAAAATTGTATCGCGCAAACAGGTTCTAGAAGAAGTGTGGGGATTGCACGAAGACACCGATACACGCGCCATCGACAATTTCGTAGTAAGGCTGCGCCGCTACGTGGAAGACGATCCCGCGCATCCGCGGCATCTGCTAACGGTTCGAGGAGTGGGCTACCGCTTCCTGGCCAACCCAGAGAAAGCATAGAAATGGTGAGAGCGCAGCTGCGTTATCCTTCTTCCACGAGAAGTCATCCCGAACGCCGCACTTCAGCCGTCGGAGGGATCTCCCGCTAAACGTAACCAGCCACGCAGCCTCTATGCTCCGCGGAAAAGCCACTGCGCCTCTACGCCCGACACAGTTCCGCCACCAGCGTCTCGCGTCGCGTAAGCGCAATCCTATCCATCCGGCGCAGCACGACCAGGTAGATCGGAATCGAAATCGCCGACAGCGCGAGAAAACACACCATGGCGATCCATAGATTGTGATAAAACCGCGCAACAACAAAGATGGCGACGCCAATTCCTACCGTGACGATCTGCACACCCAGACTCGCCAAGACCGTTGTCTGCGAGACATTCTGCCGGCCGAAACTTGAGAAATCACGTTTTCGTGGCGCATAGATCGACAATAGGTTTCCGGCGGTAAAGTTCAGCGGCGTCGCGAAAAGCAATCCAGCCAATGTCGCCAAACAAACCGCTAGCTGTGGAGGGCCATAAAGATAGCTGACTGCAATCCACGCAAACCCGGTATTCACAGCCAGGATCCCGGCATGCACCAGATTCTTTCCCAGCACGATCTGCCGGAAATTGACCGGTGCAGCGTAGAAGAACTGAATACCGGTCGAGTCCCCACCGAAACTATTGAAAACCAGGTTCGTCAGTACGAGGATTGCGTAGGCGGCCGCGCCCGGAAACGCCATGTCCGGTGTGCGGCTAAAGGAACTGGACGACTTCATGGCACTCAGCGGACCAAGCCGAAAAATTACCAGCATGAAAATCGGCATGATCAAAGTCAGCAGCATGGGACCGCTGCGGGCGATATAGCGTACTTCTTTTTCAAACACAGCGGCGACTGCCGGTGAAAAGCCCGGCAGATTCCATCCCAACTGCGGAGCCTGCACCTGCGCGACCCTGGCATGTGCTGCGACCTCGCTCAAGTTTTCGCCGCGAAACTGCGCGCGCAATCTCAGATGCAGCAGAAGTCCAATAGCGCCGGTGATGATTGCCATCAGAAGCAACGCCGCGAAGCCACTCAGCAATCGTACGTGCGAAATCTGGGCAATGGCGCGGGCAGCCAGGCCCGGAGGAAGGCTTGCCTGAATTCGATTCGTCAATTGGGCTGCTTGGCTCCACTCCGGACTCGACCGCGGGCCCAATCAATTGAAAACTGAGCATTGCAAAAATGAAAAGTACACCCAGAATTTCCCGTGTGCGGCGCTGCGCCAGCCAGCGCTCAAGCCAGGCGAATATCGTTTGCATCAGAACGAGGTTAAAGACCGCGAGGGTGGCCAGTACCACCAAAGCCCAGGGAAACAGCAGCGGCCGCGCAACGGTGACGCCGATCAGAATCCCCAGCAGGCCAACGCTGCCCAGAGCACTAGCCGGATCGAGATATCCATAAGCCAGACGGATCAGAAAATAGGAATCGTACGTGAGCGGGAAACGCAGTAATTCGCTGGAATCAGGATTGTTGGCGAAGGCAGTCGACATCAC
>QIAK01000525.1 GCA_003225515.1 Acidobacteriota bacterium
TTTAGTCCTACAGTTTCTCGAAGAACTCACACGCCGAGCAGGAGATGTAAACTCCTCCGGGGATGCCGCGTTCGCGGTCCTTTACGCGCTTGACGATGCGCGTGGCTTTGCCGCACTTGGGGCAATCGGTGCTCTTGGTGGTGTCCATGATCTTCTTGCGGTCTGCAGTTTTTGCAATCTTGGCGCCTACGGCCATATGGGGAATCTCCTGATCTGATCAAAATTTGCGCAGCACGATCCGCTTGGTGCCATGGCGGATGTTGTGGATGGGATTTCTTGAACCTTAACCCGGAACCGATTGGGATCCACTCTGGAAGACTCTGAAGCTGCGTCTCGATTCTTCCGTCGCAATTGATTTTACAGGAAGGGCGGGGCGGCTGTCTCGCAACCCGGGGGTTGGAACCGTTGCAGCCGAAAACGTTGAACCGCGAATACGAAGGTTCACGAAGGAAAACACCCGCTTTTCTTAGCGAACCTTCGTGTCTTCGTGGCTAAGGATTCTCGATTTCGGCTGCAACGCGCGCTTAATCTGTGAGGCGGCCGCGTAGCACGGTGATTGACGCCTTCGGAAGCTGGTAAAGCTCTTCCGCGCCGCCCTTCACAGTGGATTTCGCCGGCGGGCCGTCCGGATCGGCATGTCCCTGGGTTCCTTCCTGGTGCCACTGATATTCGTTCGATCCGAAAGTTATGCGAGCCACCTGGCCGGAGAAATAACGCTCGCGACCGCCCTTCACATCTTTTCCTTTTGAACCGCTCGCAGGCAGACCGGCGAACGAAACCCTGACCGCGTGGTCGTTGGACTGGTCGCGATTCACGAGCATCACCGACCACTGGCCATCGGGGCGCTCGACGGCGTAAGCCGTGACCAGCACATTTCCAGCGGCATCGTTGACATCGCTCGCGGCCTTGAACTGCTTGTGTGGTGCGTCGACCGGCTGCACCCATTCTTTGGTGATGACCAGCGACGCCATATACTGCGGCGGATAGCCGATTACCTTGTAGCTCTCGTCGATCAGAAGAAGCGGATAAGCGCCGTAGTGGACGGGATTCGGCATGTAATGGAAATAGTAGGTAGCACCCGCGCCTTCGCTCATCATGGTGCCGACATAATCTGCCAGCCATAGCGCGCCTTTCACCGTCGTGGTCCCGGCGCCGCCGCCAATATTGCCTTCCGTCATGAAGAACGGAATATTCGACGGCAGCCCGTTATCTTTCCAGACCTGCACGATGTGGCTGACGTATCCCGGCTCGGGATACAGGTCGGCCCACGAGTATGTGGGCTTGTCCTGATAAGGATAGTGTTCGAAGGAAAAAAACGTGAAGTCGCTGATGCGGCCGCGCGCTTTCAGATAATCGAGGAAACGGCCAAGCCAGGAAACTTTTCCATTCGCGTCGGGCCAGACTTCAACATCCCCAAAAGTGCCCTCAAACGGAGGGCCTCCGAGCTTGGCCTCGGGTACGAGCCTGTGAATGGCAGTGGCGAACTGCACATAGAGAGCGGCGTAGTCTTCGGGAAGCATGTGCTGGCCGTCGGCCTCTTCACCCATCTCAATCCACGAGATGGGGTAGTGACGCTTGTAGAGATATGCGATCTCATTGGCCGCGTCTTCGGGCGTGGAGTAGAGCATGGCGATCGGAACCATGGTCGGAAGTCCGCGAGTAACGCCGGAAGTGAAAAAGAAATCGAAGCCAACCTGGTCTCCGCGGGATTGATCGAGATCGGTGGATGAGACCCAGGGATCGACGGAAGACGGCCACGTGATCGTCTGATCGCGGCTGGGAAAATGCGTTACGTAGTCGTTGAATTCGCCGTCTGCGGAGAGCGCGCCGGCGTAGAGTTCGTTGATGGCATAGCCGACGCAATTGCGCTTGTCCGCAGAGCCGTGAGTGTCGCAAGTGTTGGAGGACTCAGT
>QIAK01000036.1:0-13999 GCA_003225515.1 Acidobacteriota bacterium
CACGGTAATCTCCGTCTTCGCTTTATCGACGTCGTAGTCCTCGCCGAAGGTCTGAAATCCGTGCGCCAGTACCTGTACGCGGAGCTTGCCATAGGGAATCCCATCGAAATTAGCTTTTCCGTCCGCATCCGTCTTTAGCTCCATGCCGCCGCGACCCTGCTTACCCTTTACATTCACCGCGTGCATGATGACGGCCGCGTTGCGTACGGGTTTCCCATTGTCATCCTTGACTACAACAAAATAAACAAACGACGTCGGTTCGTTGTCTTTATCTTTTTGCGCGAGCGCGGAGCCAGCCATTGCGAGCATCGCTAGTACGATCCCGCTGAAGAAGAACTTTTTCATGCGCCCATTCTATGCAGCCAGGCGCGTCCTGTCATCTATGATTGATGGCGTCCTCGGCTGTCCCGGGATTCGCCACACTCGCCCTCCACACCGCACTCGCCGCTCTTCTACAATGCCTTGGTGAAGACCTGGGACGTAATAATCGTCGGCGGCGGCATCATCGGTCTCTCGCTCGCCATCGCGCTCCGCAAGCGCGGGGCAACCGTGCTGGTCGTAGAACGCGGAGAACCCGGCCGCGAGGCCTCGCACGCAGCCGGTGGAATGCTTGTCGATTGCCCTCTGGAAACTCCACCGGCATTGCAGCAACTTGCGACCGCAAGCGCACGCATGTATCCCGAGTTCGCGCACGAATTGGAAGTTGAATCGGGAATGAAGGTTGATCTGCGGGATCAGGGAACAATTCTTCTGCTCTCGCCACAGCACGCTGAACGAGATGCAGAGTTCGCTGCGAACCAGCAACTCCCTGCTTCGCTAGAGGCACTCGAGCCCGCGCTTGCCAAGCCTCAGCCTTCTGCCGTGTTCCTCAAAGAGTGTAGCGTTGATCCCCGGGCGCTCTCGGCCGCAGCGTGGCAGGCGGCGAAGCACCTCGGAGTTGATTTCTCCTCAGGCGATACAGTTCAGTCGATCAATTTCTCGCGCGGGGAAACGGGCGGCATTGTCAATGCCAGAGCCACATTTCGCGGATCCAAGATCGTGAATTGCGCCGGAGCCTGGTCCGGACAAATCGGTCCACACGCCTTTCCCACTCGTCCGGTCAAAGGACAAATGCTCTGCCTCGCGATGCCGTCGCGCACTCTGCTGAAACATGTGATCCGCTCTCCGCAGGCCTATCTCATTCCACGCAGTGACGGGCGCCTGCTCGTCGGCGCGACCGTTGAGGAATCCGGATTCGACAAACGCACTGATCCCGCGACCATCCAGCGTTTGCACCATGCCGCGGTCGCGCTGGTGCCCGAACTGCGCAATGCCAGATTCCTCGACGACTGGGCTGGTCTGCGGCCTGGAACTCCCGATGCGATGCCGATCCTGGGCGAGACTTCAACGGCCGGCTATTACGTTGCGACCGGCCACTTCCGCGACGGCATCCTGCTTGCGCCCATCACTGCAACGGTCATGGCGGACGTGATCGAAGGACACACTCCGCATTTTGATTTAAGCCCGTTTTCACCGGCAAGATTCCGGTGAAGCGCGGGCGTTTTCTTTCAAATATTTGAATTCTGTTCAATGGCGTCTCGACCCACTCACCGTGTGCTTCGCGCTATACTGATTCGTTTCCGCGGGATTTGACTCCGCACTTATGAGTTGTCCGCCGCGATTATCAGAAAGGATGCATCCATGGCCTCATCCGCAGTCGATTTTGCCCGTAGCAATCAGCAGCGTTTCCTGAACGAACTCAAAGATCTTCTTCGTATTCCGAGCGTCAGTACCCTGGAAGAACACAAGCCCGACATTCAGAAAGCGGCTGAGTATGTTTCAAAGGAACTGCGCCGCATTGGCATGGAGAATGTCGAGGTCATCCCCACCAAAGGGCATCCGCTGATTTACGCGGACTGGCTGCACGCCGCGGGAAAGCCCACAGTCCTTTGCTATGCCCACTACGATGTACAGCCCGCCGAGCCGCTCGATGAATGGCACACTCCGCCGTTTGAGCCAACCGAGCGCAACAACAACATTTATGCGCGCGGCGCTGTCGACGACAAAGGCCAGCTTTGGATGGAAGTCAAAGCTCTCGAAGCCCTCATGCAATCAGGGGGTGGAAAGCTTCCGATCAATGTGAAAGTGATTTTTGAAGGCGAGGAAGAAGTTGGCGGCGAAGCCATTGCCGAATATTTGCGCAAACAGAAAGCCAAGCTGGAAGCCGACTTCGCCCTGGTATGCGACACGGAACTCTTCGCACCGGATATTCCGACTCTCTGCGTGGGTCTGCGAGGCCTGGTGTATACCGAAATCGAGGCTCGCGGAGCGAAGACCGATTTGCACTCCGGCGTTTACGGCGGCGCCGCCCCCAATCCCCTATTTGCCCTGGTCGAGATCATCAGCAAATTGAAAGATGCGAAAGGCAAGGTACTGATTCCTGGCTTCTACAAGAACGTCAAAGCACCGAGCAAAGACGAACTAAAAGCCTGGAAGCGGCTGCCTTTCAATGAAGAGCACTATCGCAAGACCGAAGTCGGATCGAAAGTTCTTACCGGAGAACCGGGCTACTCGGTGTTATACCGCACGTGGGCGCGTCCTACGCTTGAAGTTCACGGCATGCCCGGAGGCTTTACGGCCGCTGGAGCGAAGACTGTGATCCCGGCGAAAGCCTCGGCGAAAGTTTCCATGCGACTGGTTCCTAACCAGGACGCCGATGACATTCTGAAACGCTACACCGCGTTCGTAAAAAAGCTGACGCCCAAAGGCATCGATCTTAAGATCACGGTTCAAAGCAAAGGCCCAGCGTGCGTAGTCGGCACCGACAACCGTTACATCAAAGCTGCCACGGAGGCTCTGCACGACACTTTCAAGAAAGAAACGGTTTTCATCCGCAGCGGCGGTTCGATTCCTATCGTCACCGACTTTCAGGACGTGCTGAAGATTCCCAGCGTGATGATGGGCTTCGGCCTACCCGACGACAACCTGCACGCTCCCAACGAGAAGTTCCACATCCCGAACTTCTATCGCGGAATCGAAACGATTTGCCGGTTCTTTGAGAAGTTGGGATAGGCAGGCTGTATTCGAGTTAAAGAGCGTCCGAAAAGGGCGCTCTTTTTTTTAATTTATTCGACTTTTGTTCCTGAACTGGAAAGAGGGCTGATCAATTGGACTGAAGTATAGAGCAGTGCCTCGCTGCGCTTGGCTGAAGGGGCGAAGGCGTCCGTCCTCACACTTGCAACAAAGGCCTACTTCCCACACGACACTTGCACATCCTGGTCCTGGTGCGGACAAGAAAGCGCTTGACAAGACTTTCGGAGCGGTATCTTATCTGAATCAATTGGAACCCATTCGTAAGTATTCGAATATTCCATCGAAAACAATCGAAGGCTGTGAACAGCGCCATCCGCGCCGTCCATTAGGAGGACACATGAAAAGCAGCACTCACTCGCATGCTGTAGCAATGGGCCTCGGACAGATCGTATTGGTATCGATTCTTGTAGGGATGGGAACGGCGCAGGTTTCGGTTACGATCTCGCCGAGCCTGATCACAACGGCCACTCTCGCAACTCAGCCTTTCACCGCTACTGTCACCGGATCCAGCAATACCGCGGTCACGTGGCAGGTCAACGGCGTGTCTGGTGGAAACGCGACCAACGGCCTGGTCTCGACAACCGTATTGGGGACGGCCAATGAGGCTCTTTACCTGGCGCCGTCGGCGGTGCCCAGTCCGGCATCCGTGTCAGTCACAGCCATCTCGCAGGCGGATACCACAAAATCAGCCACGGCAACGGTCACGATCCAATTGCCTTCGCGATCGGGAGTGACTTACTACGTTTCGACGAGCGGGAACGATACGAACGCGGGCACGTTGAGCGCTCCCTGGCGCACCATACAACACGCGGCTGACACCGTGCATGCGGGAGATACTGTCCAGGTCGAGGGCGGCATATACAACGAAATCGTCACCATGAAAACCTCCGGCAATTCGACTGCGGGATATATCACTTTCACGAACTATCCCGGCCAGAGCCCCATCGTGGACGGCACCGGGCTCGTCGCAGGCGGCCAAACCGGCCTGTTCAGCCTGGAGGGTACTTTCAGCTACATCATCATTCAGGGGTTCGAGATCCGGAACTTCTCCAGTTCAACCAGGGGCAAGGTTCCAGTCGGGATCGACTTCGAAGGAGCGGGAAGCAACATTGAGATTCTGAACAACCATATCCACAATATCGTGCAGACTCTGGGCAGTTGCAATGCGGCGAACGCTTTGGCAATCGCGGTGTATGGGACGCAGGCGCCGGCCGCGATCAGTAACATCACTCTCAAAGGCAACGAGATCGACCACAACACCACAGGGTGCAGCGAGAATGTCTCGTTCGACGGCAACGTCCAGTATTTTGTGATGGCCAACAATGTCGTGCATGATGGCGATAACATCGGTCTCGACAACATCGGATTCGAAGGCGTCTCGCCCAACTCCGCCTACGATCAAGCCCGCGACGGCTGGGTGTTCCAGAATACCGTTTACAACATCAGTTCCACGACCAATCCCGTGTACCACAACCAGGTCGGCGCCGACGGCTACTACTGCGATGGCTGCACGCGGATCATTGTGGAGCGCAACCTGATCCATGATTCCGATCTGAGCGAGATGGCCAGCGAACACTCCGGACACGTTTCAAGCTATGTGATGTTTCGCAACAACATCATCTACCACTCGCTTTATGTCGGACTATCGATCGGCGGATATTCGAAAAACGTGGGAGGCACGGACCATTGCGTGATCGTCAACAATTCGATGTGGGATGACGGCACCTATGGCAGCTCTGGCCTGGGGGAGTTGCAAATCCAGTACTTCTCTACGAACAATACCATCGAAAACAACATCGTCGACGGGTACACGCTCACGACAAAGTATTTGCTGTACGACTTCACGACGAGCGTACCGAATCCGGCCGTGCTGGATTATAACGACTACTACAACACGGTGGGTGCGGCCGGCAGCCTGTGGAACTGGCAGAGTAAGAGCATCACCGGGTTCTCGGCGTACCAGACAGCTTCCGCGCAGGACGCGCACTCGACATTTGCGGATCCGTTATATGTCAACGTCACAACCTCTCCGTACAACTTCGATGTCGCATCCGGCTCACCGGCGCTCAATGCAGGCACGAATCTCGGGGTAAATACGGTCGGCGTTCTTGACTACGCCGGCAATGCGCGGGTGAATGGCAGTGGCCAGATCAATATTGGAGCTTACGAACAGTAGAACGCGTTATCGAACCGACTATGAACGGGCGCGGCTCCCAGCTGCGCCTGTTCAATTAATTGATTTGTAGTGCTCCCCATCTAGGAGGTCACAATGCGTCCGCGGACAACAAAAAACTGGTTTCGCCGAGTCGTGCTGGCTTGCCTCTGCGTGATGAGCAGTGTCGCATTGGCGGCTACCTGCCAGAACATTGCAGTTCCGGCCTACTTCTATCCTTCGCAACCGACCTCGCAGTGGAATACCGCGGTCAGCGACGCGCCTCTGCCAGCCGACACGGCCCGAATTCTGATCCTGAATCCCGGCAACGGACCCGGCAAGTCACTGAACCAGGACTACGTGAATGCGGTTAAAACAGTGCACGCCGGCGGGGCCAATTTTCTTGTCTTTGGCTATGTCTATTCTAAGTACGGAAAGCGGAACCTGGGCGCGGTTGAAAGTGACATCGACAAATATTATTCGTGGTACGGCGTAGACGGCATCTTCGTTGACGAGACCGCTTCTTCGGCTTCGCTGGTTACGACGTACTATCAGCCGCTAGCCAATTACATTACGGCGAAAAAGTCCGGCACCGGTGTGATGCTGAATCCGGGTGTGTATCCCGACCAGTCGTACCTCAACATCAGCGTTCCCTCGACGTCGGCTTTAATCGTGAACGTATTCGAAGACTCCTATGCAAATTACTTAACTGCAGCCGTGCCCTCGTGGGCTTTCAGTTATCCGAAAAGCCGATTTTCGCATCTCGTCTATTCCGCGACTGCTTCGCAAATGCCGAACGCTGTGTCGCTTTCGACTCGGCGCAACGTTGAGTGGGTTTACGTTACCGACGTCGGCCTGCCAAACCCATGGGGAGCTTTGCCCTCGTACTGGAGCAGCCTGGTTTCGTTGGTGAAGAGCGGTTGCTGATCCGGGAAATCTTCCGAAATTGCCATCTGGCGAACATAGACGGGATTTGGCGAAGGGCGACTCTGCGGGACGCTTCTCTAGTTATTGCATCCATTCTGCAACTGCGCTAGCCTAATTGTGCTCTCGCCATTCTCCCCGCCTCTTTGTCCTACTCCTTGGTAAACCGTTCATCAACTGCAATGCCTGTGCAACTAAGCGCGGTCCTCGGCAATGCCACACATTGCTTGACCCCGCCCCAATTTCACCGTTACAGTAGCTTAACTCTGTGCCCACCCTCTCCAGCCTGGGGTGAGAACAACGACGGAACGGACGGCGCATGCATCGTATTTCCGTGGGCAGGAATCCGCCTGGTAAACAGCTTTTGCACCCCGGTAAAGAGTCGGGGAATCCCCACTTCTCGCAAAGGAAGCGAGAAATGAGGCACCCCCAATGCAAACTGGCAACTGCACTAGCCACTGGTTTCTAAGGAGTTCACGTTGCTCAAACTGAAGAGGCTTCAGATTCTCGGCTTCAAGTCGTTCTGCGACCGCACCGAACTCAAGTTCCACGGAGAAGGTGTGGCGGCCATCATCGGGCCCAACGGCTGCGGCAAGTCCAATATTTCCGATGCCATCTCGTGGGTACTGGGCGAGCAGTCGGCGAAAACCCTTCGCGGCGCGCGCATGGAAGATGTCATCTTTGCCGGCACTCGGGACCGCAAGCCCACCGGCATGGCCGAAGTATCGCTGACATTAATTGATCCTGAAGCTTACAACGGTGCTGACGCCAATGCGCCCACTGAAATTGATATCCAGGACGAACTTCCCGAATCCAACATCAGCGACGACTGGGACGAAGCCTCGATTCGAGCCCGCGCTGCCCAGGCC
Organism: Acidobacteriota bacterium; assembly: GCA_003225515.1. Lineage (GTDB taxonomy): Bacteria > Acidobacteriota > Terriglobia > Terriglobales > Acidobacteriaceae > Sulfotelmatobacter. Next base: position 7,018 of record QIAK01000036.1, read on the forward strand.
ACCGATCAAGCCGTCGAAGACGCTCAACCCGGCAAAACTGAAGAACTCGAAGTTCCGCGATCGAAGGTCAACACCATCGCGATCGCATTCCCAGACGATGAACCGATCTTCGCTCTTCCGGCTCACAATGTGACCGCACCTGTAACTGCGGCGGCAGTCGGAAGCACTGCCCCACATGTGGTTCTGAAGATCCGACGCCGCAAGTTCAACCAGCAGCAGTTTCATGCCGGAGAGATTGTGGTCACGCGCCGCCTGTTCCGCTCCGGCGACAGCGAGTACCTGCTGAATGGCAAACTCTGTCGTCTGCGCGACATTCAAGAACTTTTCATGGGCACGGGCCTGGGCCCCGAATCTTACGCGCTCATCGAGCAGGGCCGCATCGGGCAGATCTTAAGCAGCCGTCCCACGGACCGCCGGGCGATTCTCGAAGAAGCGGCAGGCATTACGAAATTTAAGACAAAGAAACGTCTGGCAGAAGCCCGCCTGGAAGACGCCAAGCTGAATCTTTCGCGCATCAATGACATCTTTGACGAAGTCACGCGTCAGATGAACTCGCTGAAGCGCCAGGCTTCCAAGGCCGAGCGTTACGCGCGTCTGCGCGAGGAAATGCGCGCCAAATTGCGCCTGGTGCTGGCCAGCAAATTTGCCGCCATCGAACAGGAAAGCGCTGAACTGGATTCTCAGCTCAACGTTCTGGCCGAAGAAATGCAGCACCGCACTGACGCCGTGCAGCAACTCGAGGCCGAGCATGCAGACCGTACCCAGCGCGGATATGCGATTGACACCGAGTTGCGCGAGAACCGCGACCGCATCAGCCAGATCGCGCTTGAAATTGATCGCGCTCACGCTCGCCGCAAGCATAATGAAGAGCGCTGTGCCGAGTTGCTGGTCCGTTCGGCATCGTCTGAGGCCGAGTTAGCGCAGGCACGACACCGGCTGACGGCGCTTGAATCCGAGCGCGAATCCAATCGCCAGATCCTTGAGTCCGCAGCGGCTGACCTGGCAGCGGCTCAAAGCGATCTAGCCTTGTGTCAACAAGAAGCGGCCGCCGCCTCTATGAGCCTCGCGGAAATCGAGCGCCAGCAGGAGGAATCGCGGGTCGCCATTTTCGATACCGTGTCGTCGGCCTCGCGCCTGCGCAACCAACTCGCACAGGCCGAAGAACGCCTTGCCGGCGCTGACCGCGAAGCCGCCCGCCTGCAGGCCGAAATCAGCAATGCCAACATTCAGGTGGATGCTTTCGGCGGCCAGCGCGGCCAGCTAGCGCTCGAGTTTGAAACCGTGACCCAGCGCGTGACCGGAATTTCCGAGGAGATCAGCCAACTCCGCCGCCTAATCGAACAGAAGAAATTGGAAGAGACTCGAGCCAAGACTAACCTCGACGTTCTCCGCGCCGAGTTCGCTACCGCTCTTGGAAAGAAAGGCTCGCTTGAGGCCGTCATCGCTGAACACGGATATTCCACCGAATCTGTCCGCCGCCTTTTTCAGTCCGGCGTAATGAACGGAGGCCTGGCGCCGGTCGGTGTGCTGGCTGACTTTCTGGAAGTGGAACCCCGCTTTGAACACGTTGTCGAAGACTTCCTACGCGACGAACTCAATTATGTGGTCGTAAAGTCCTGGGATGCAGCCGATGAAGGTTTACGAATGCTGCGTACAGGCGTGGATGGGCGCGCCACATTTCTGGTACATCCCGAGGACGCGCAAGCCAAATTCTCGTTCGTTCTTGATGAAGCCGCGCACTGCGCGCCGCCCGCCGCTCAGATCATTCCTCTGAAGAATACGATTCGCGTGCTTGACGGCTTTGGCAAATCCCTGGAAGTGATCCTGCCCAAGCTTCGGGATGGCTACATCGTTCCCGAATCCAGTGTGGCTCGCGGTTTGGCCCTTGAAAATCCCGACGCATTCTTTCTGTCTCAAGGCGGCGAATGTTTTCACAACGTCACGGTCACTGGAGGGAAACAGCGCTCCGAGGGCCCGCTGTCGATGAAACGCGAATTGCGCGAGGTGCTACGACAGCTCGATGATCTGGAGCGCGCCTTGCGGGACGAAGAGATGCGCGTACTAACCCTCGGACGCGAAATTAAAGATCTCAGTTCCCTTCTCGAACGCCTCGACGGTGAGAAACGCGACGCCGAGCTTCAGGCCATGACGTCGGGCCACATGCTGCAACAACTCGAGTCTGAGATGACACGGGTGGGCGAACGGCTTAACGTCTCTCAACTCGAACTGCGCCGCCTGGCCTCGGAACGTGCCGAGCAGGAAGGAATCGTGTGCGCCCGGCAGTCGGAAATCGTGGCGATCGAAGAACAGCGCATCCGACTCGATCAGCAAATTGCCGCAGCGCAGGAGTCGCTGACTGCGCTTCGCCAGCACCGCGAGCAATCGGCGCAGACGACATCGCAGCACGCCGCCCGCGTGGCCACTCTCGAAGAGCGCCACCGTTCAGCGGCAGCCGTGCTGCAACGCATAGAATCGCTGTTTTCAGAGATGGGCGAGCGCGTACATGCGCTGTGCTCTCAAATTGAATCGGCAGCCGCTGAAAAACTGCAGCGCGAAGCAGAAAATGAAGAGCTGGCACAGCACGCTATCGAACTTGAAGCCGAGCGCAATGCAGCTCAAGCCCGCGATGGCCTGCTGCAATTCGAGACCGAGCAACTTCGCGCCCGCCTGACCGAAATCGACGAACTCCTGCGCAACAGCCGCATGCTGCTCGATCAGGCTCGCGACCGTCGTGGCGAACTTTCTGCGATGTCAGCCAAGCTGCAATCGGATGCTCAATACATGTCCGAAACCTGCCTGAACGAACTGGGAGTGGAGCGCGCCGACTTGGTAGCCGATACCACGCTGCTCACGGTTACTGGCGAGCAACTTGCCGCCGAAGATCAGTTGTACCGGGAAATGCGCACCAAGCTTGAGGCCATGGGTCCGGTCAATATGATGGCTCTCGAGGAGTACAAGGAAACGGCCGAGCGCCATACTTTTCTGGATACTCAGCGGAAGGATTTGATCTCGTCCATCGAGAATACTACCGCCACCATCCGCGAGATCGATCAAATCTCGCGTCAGAAGTTCGAAGAAGCTTTCGCCAAGATCAATGAGAATTTCCAGGCGACGTTCAAAAAGCTATTCGGCGGTGGACACGCCTTCATGAAGTTGACGGATGAAGAAAATAGCTCGGAGAGTGGCATCGACGTCGTGGCCTCGCCTCCGGGCAAGCGCCTGCAGAGTGTTCTGTTGCTCTCGGGCGGCGAAAAAGCTCTGACCGCACTGGCTCTGCTCGTCGGCATCTTCCAATATGCGCCGAGTCCCTTCTGCATTCTCGACGAAGTCGACGCGCCGCTCGACGAAGCCAACGTCGGCCGCTTCAATGAATTGGTCAAGGAAATGAGCGTGCAGACCCAGTTTGTCCTGATCACGCACAGCAAGAAGACAATGAGCATCGCGCCGGTTCTCTACGGCGTGACCATGCAGGAGCCGGGTGTCTCGAAACTGGTGTCGGTGAGGTTCGGGGCGCAGTGAACTGGGCAGTCATTTTAATGGCGTGATTCGCAGTCACCTCACTTTTTCTGTTCAAAGTTTTGGCTACAGGTTTCACAGTAGGACTCCGAGCGCGGAGTTCTCTCCAAGTTATCCACGCCCATCCTCAGTTTTTCCACAATCAGGCTGCCCTGAAACCCTTGGCCGGTATGGGTTTCCCGGCCATCTGCTTTGCTGTCAACATTTTTCCTCCGAACGGATTACTCACTACGCCACGTCTCATGTGATGAGAATCGTTGACAATTTTTTCTGACAAGCTAGAATACGCCTCGCTCCTTACCTGTAAAATTTAATCATGACATCCGATCTTCTCGATCCCGTCCTCTTACAGACTGATTTCCCCGATCTCAAGCTTCACGCGAGCGGCAAGGTGCGCGACGTGTACAGCGTCGGGGACCAACAACTACTTTTCGTCGCGACCGATCGCATTTCTGCGTTCGACTACATCCTGGCTACCGGTATCCCGCATAAGGGGAACGTCCTAACCCAGCTCTCGTTGTTCTGGTTCGATTACCTTGCCGAGATCGTCCCTAATCACCTGATCAATGCCGATGTGGACCAGTACCCGGCCGAGGTCCGCAAGTATGCCGACCAGTTGCGCGGGCGCTCAATGCTGGTTCAGCGTGCAGAAATGTTCCCGGTCGAGTGTGTGGTGCGCGGATATATTTCCGGCTCCGCCTGGAAGGAATACAAGGCGACCGGCAAGGTTTCGGGCATCCAGCTTCCCGCGGGCCTAAAGGAATCAGACGCATTTCCCGAGCCCATTTTCACGCCATCCACCAAGGCAACTACCGGACACGACGAGAACATCTCGTTCGACCAGATGTGCGAGATCGTAGGCGTTGAGACCGCCAGCCATCTGCGCGATCTCACATTGCGGGTCTACAAAAAGGCGGCTGCCTACGCGCTCAACCGCGGCATCATCATCGCGGACACCAAGTTTGAGTTTGGACGCACCCCCAAGGGCATTACCCTGGCGGATGAAGTGCTCACTCCCGATTCTTCCCGCTTCTGGCCCGCCGATAAGTACGCTCCGGGACGGCCGCAGGATTCGTACGACAAGCAGTATGTTCGCGATTACCTGGAACAAATCAAGTGGAATAAGCAACCGCCCGCGCCTGCTCTTCCCGCGGATGTGGCGCGTCGCACCAGCGAAAAATATCTCGAAGCGTACTTCCAGCTCACGGGACGCAGGCTGGATGTGTAACCGGGTTTCTGGTACGATCTCCACCCGCGGGAGCACCGTATGACCCTCGCGGACTGGTTTATTTGTGCGTTACTGCTGATCAATGTCATTACAGCGGCCATGCAAGGCTTCTTTGCCGAAGCTCTGACCATGGCAGGACTGGTTGTGGGTTATATCGTTGCTGCGTGGAAGTATCGCGGCCTTGCGGAGTGGCTGGAATCATTTCTGAAGAACGTGTGGTTAGCTGAGATTCTCGGATTCCTCGTCATTTTTTTTGCCATCGTGCTCCTGTTCGGCCTGGCCGCCAGGGTCGCCCGCTGGGTGATGAAGCAATCCGGACTCAGCGGTCTTGACCGTTTCCTCGGCGCAGTTTTGGGGTTGCTGAAGGGCGGGTTGATGGTGGCTGTGATCCTGATGGGTATGACGGCATTCGAGCCGACCTCGAAGCTGTTGCAGAAATCACTACTGGCACCCTACTTTCTCGTTGTAGGGCATGCGGCCAAGTGGCTTGCTCCAACAGATCTGAGGGTGCGATTCGATCAGGGTCTGGCATTGATCCATCAGGCTCCGCAGAATTTGTCCGGCGCCCCTGCTTCCCCGCCGAAATAGGCCGCGGTGCAGTGAAAAAAATTCGGACCAAAGAGAGAGACGCATCGTGAAAGATCAACTGGAAGCTCTTATTCTGCAGATGTACCGAAGCAACATTCTGTATTCGGAAGGCGTCCGTGAGTTCAAGAAACGCTTCATTCTGACCGTACTGCAGGAAAACAAAGGCAACCAGTGCCGGGCCGCCCGCGAACTGGGCATGCACCGCAACACCCTCAGCCGTACCATTACTGAATTGAAGATTGACGTCCGCCAGCTCCGCGATGGCGTCAAGCGCCCGCCCCGCAGCACCCGTCCAATGACCATGGAAAAGAAGTTCGTGCGCTAGCCGTTGGGCGATTCTTGAAGCTCGTTAGCCTGCAGGGCAAAGCCGTGGGTCACGTTTCCAATATTTCGATATTTCCATTTTTAGCGCAAAAACTAAGGCAGCCCTCGCGGGCTGCCTTAAATTCTTCAACAACTATCGAATGGCGTTACTGTGCGGCTGGCTTCTTACGCACGACCGGCTTCTTTGCTGGAGCTGCTGCCTTTGCCTTCAGTAGTTGCCCCTTCTCCATCACCATCATGAACGGATTCGGAGTATATGATGCGGGCTCGCCCTGGAAATCAAAGCTGGCTCCATCTTTCGGAATGAGCCTGACCGGAACCTTGTCTTCGAATTTCAAGGTGATGTCGGCCTTCTTCGCATCGATGTCGTCGGAGCTGCCTGCAATCATGAACTCGGTCGGCGTCGTGCTGATGACTGTGCCATTCATCTGCACCGCTTTGCCCTTGATCGCGTTCCAAACCGCATCCTGATCTTCTTGTGAGCCATTGGTGAAGACGAACTGCCATTCGGCGAAGTTCATCTCTTCCGGCTTCTTGGAAGTGACCATGGCATGGACCTGCTCAGCCGGCGTGGGCGCGGGTTTGATCGCGACCTGAGGCCCATTGGCCTTGGCTGCTGCCAACACCTCAGCCCAGCCATCTTCCCCGGCATGGAATTTTATGTATTGCGAGCGCGCATACTTTTCGATTCCTGGCGCGTTTTGCGCTGGAGCCACTGCAGCCGCTCTTGCGGCAAACCAGATTCCGTTCTGGTAATCCGGCGGAGTCTGTCCCAAGTACGACAGCGCCAACGGATATACCACGCTGAAATCCGTGGGGTTCAAGTCGACGGCGATCCGCAGCGATTTGGCTGCACAGGCGTTGTCTTTATCCTGAAGACATGAGATCCCGATGGCCGCGTTGAAAATTCCGGTCATCTGGTCTTTCATTTTTTGAAAGTCTGGGTCAGAAGTTCCTTCGGGCTTATTGAATTTGGGCAGGCAATCGAGGCCTTGCTGGCCGTATTTCTTGCCGTCGACGAGAAGTTGCTTGGCGTTCGGATCTCCACCCTGTGCCATGATCCGGTCAAAATAAGACAGCAATGCCAGCGCGCGCACATTGCAGGAATCCACTGCTACCAGCTTCGCGGCAGTGTCCATGGTTTTCTTGGGATTGTTGGCCTGCTGGTAGGTTCCCATTAAGATTTCAAGCGCCTGGTTCTTCATGACGCTGTTGGGATACTGCGCGAGAAAAGCTTCCATTCCGCTGATCTTCGCGTTGGGATCGGTCTGCTGCACCGCGGCCACGTAGGCGTTGTACTCCGCCGGATCTTTGATCACCGGCGCT
>QIAK01000036.1:14039-14610 GCA_003225515.1 Acidobacteriota bacterium
GGCCGGTTGTCCCTGAGCTGGCGGCGCAGCGCTCTGTCCTACCGCGCTCACTGCTACCCCAAGCACAACCGAAAGCAGAATCTTTATCATCAGTGTGGCTCCTTAGGATCTTCGGAAAATTGCTTTACTGGAAACGTGTTCTTTAACGCTCAGCAGCAACTGCATTCCATCTGGATCGTTTGCCGTCCAAATCCTGCTTTGGAATGCGGCTTCCTGGCAGGGCCCCGGAAAAAGTAGCGCCCAGCTGGAACGCAAAGGCGCCCTGACCCTTTTCCGGGCTGGCCGGATTATAAGTTCCTCTTCTGCCGAAGGCAAGCGACTTCCATTCGTCCTCCACGTTATTGTTAAGATGCGCATAGTAGATAGAGTGGATGCTGACAATACGCTCGCATCCTACACTGGCTCACAGGAGCGCATTCTTATGGACACCGGACAACCCCTTGCCGGGCAAGTCGCAGTGATAACAGGAGCGGGCCGAGGAATCGGCGCAGCCATTGCCCACAAACTTGCAAAGCTCGGGGCTGCCGCGGTTCTTTGCGGACGGACTCAGTCCACGCTCGATGTAACCGCC
>QIAK01000037.1 GCA_003225515.1 Acidobacteriota bacterium
ATTAATCAGGAGTCTCTCGAACAGGCTTGCACCGATCTGATTGAAGCCGCCAAAAGCGGCGGCAGCGACGACAACATCACCTGCCTGCTGGTGCGAGCTGTTCATCCTTCGTGGAAAGATCGAATCTTTGGCCGTTTATCGAGTCAGCCAGGCCAGAAGAGTTCGACTTGAACAGATTCAAATTCTCGAGGAAGCGAAAGTCTGGATCGATTTTTTTGTACCGACGCAGCCTGACATCACTCTAAATTGAGGGCCGCCCGCCTTAGTGGCCCGTAACCTGACCCACGCATTTCAACCCAGGAAAGTCAAAAAACGGATTCGCGCTTCCAGCGACCTGCAGTTGATAGTCATAGGACTTGACCTTTCCATTCGACAGCATCACTGGCTTGCCATTGTTTTCGATCACCCACTCCAGGTTGTTTGAAGAGGTGTGGCGCGCGCGTGCCACGAAGTGGAAAACCGCCCAGGCGCCGCTTGCCGAATCGAGCGTGTCGCCATTCTTCGTCGCCACTTCGATATTCTCAGGCGCTCCTGTCCACACAAACGTCTTTTGTGCCCCATCTCCCGCCAGTTTCTCGCTGCCGATCTTCACCTCAACTCCTTCAAGGTTACTAGGCATCTGTTTCAGCGTATACGAGAAATGAGGAGGCAGCGTTCCTGTGGGATATAACGTTTCGCTCAGTTGCGAGACACGATTTAGAAACAGCAAGAACGACGGCGAGGGCCTCACGGATGCCGCAGTATTCGCAACATATCTGGAACCCACCATCAACACAAACGGCTTGACATCGTCTTTCAGCTTTTTCAGCGCGTCGCTGGTCGGCCCGAAAACCGTATAGAGCTGATCCACCGAGGCCTCTTGCAGAGAATTGGGATCGAAGGGATATTTGCTGCCGACTGCTGCGAATGCGGTTGTGCAGAAGCCCCTGGCCGATCCGTTCGCGATTTCCGCCGGCCCACGCTTCAGCAACGATTCAGCATTCTTGATCGGTTCTTCGAGCAGTCTCGCCACTTGATCTTGATTTCGAAACTGCTGATCCACTGGGCCTGCACCGATGACCTTGGTTACCGCCTGCGACGCCGCTTCAGCGGAGTCTCCTGCTTGTTTAAGCTGGGCAGGATCGGGCGCACCTTGACTCTGCGCAAGAGCATGAATATCTGCTTGCAACTTCCCTAAAGCATCAGCATATTCCTTGTTCGCGCCAACAATGTAGTGGTCCGGGAGTTTGTCGGGCGGACCCGGTGGCTCAACCGCCAGCACCGGCGCGAAATACGGTTTCTCGTCCGCGGGAGCAACGTCGGTATTGTGCGAAATGAAGTAGAGCAACTCCAGCAACGGCGAAGTTGGATCTTTCAGCTTCGTCAACTTTCTGTCGGCATCGGCGTTACTCGCGTAGCCAACAACCGACGAAGTTTCCAACACGGTATTCCATTCGCTGACAAAATCCTGGTTGTAGCGCTCTGCCAGCTTTTGCTGGACCATGTTGCGGTCCATTTCTTTAACGTCGTTGGGTCCGAGGACCCATTCCTCCCCGTTCATGTAGCGCGAGGGATTCTTCAGAGCATCCTGCACAAACAGGAACCCGCCGCGCAGGAACGCCCCTTTCACTTTGTGGCTGCTGTTAATAATTCCGGCTGAGTCAGGAAACTGATCGCTAAAGCTCTGGTCCTTCTGCGGAACACTGGACAACAGCTGGGCATAGTAGCGGTCGACGCCGGCGAACTGCTTCAGATAATTGCGAGCTCCTTCGATCAGCATCTTGGAATTGCCGGTCGCATAAGGATTCTCTTTCGCCAGCTCTACGGCAAAGAAATCAAACTGCGGCGTCGCCAGGTCTTTCCGTTCTTTATCGATGTCCCGATCGGCAATCCAGTGGCTCATCAACACTGGAGTCAGAAATTCTTTTGTGCTCTTATCGTGGTCCGCTCCTTCAGTAAGAATCAAATACGCTTTCAGCTCGTCATAACTCTTCTGATAGCTGGCGTTGGGTGCGTTAGTCGCGGACTTCCCCGACAAGGCCTCCAAATTATCCGTGACCCTCTTCTGCGTCTCCGCCAGCAAGAGCTTCCGGAACCGCTCGAAATAGACTCGTCTAGCATCCGGATAAATCTGGTCTCCCACGTACAATCCCCAACGCAGGCTGAAGGGCGCCCCATTCTCTTCATAATCCGCGATGTCGACCAGTTCGCTTCGCAAATTGTCCAGCTTCTTCAGATCTCCCACGCTCGCCACCTGGCTGGGCCCGGTTTGCAAGGTGCTTAAGTCGGCGACGGCATCCTGCACTCGAGTCTCAAGGGCACGGTTGCGGAAGAATGAGATCCCGAATCCCGCGAGGCAAATAATTCCCGCAAGAACAGCCACCCCCAACGCAATTCGCCGCAGCAGATTCACCCGGGAACTCGCCCCGCTCGTGGCCAGTGCCACGCGATCCTTAACCAGAACATCGTTGAACAGGCTGGTCAGAAAAACCCACTGCGGCACTCGGCGCGATCCGCCGCTCCGTACATGCACCGGCGGAGCTTGCAATTGCGAACCCACACCGCGGAAAATTTGCGTCGCGCCCGCATTATTAAAGCTTGTGTCTGCCACTTCCACCGGAACTTCGGGAGCGGCCACGACGTCGTCCACAACAACCGGCCGGACGCCGGTAAAGTAAAACCCGCGCAGAAAAGGATTGGTTCCTAAATGACTGGGACGCGCCAGGTCCACCAGAAACTGCACCAGGAGTGTGCGCAACTTCCTCAGTTCCCGCGGGAATTCATAAATCCCCGGAAGCTTTTCGCCTTCGTGTTCGCGGGGAAGCAGCACGATGCGCCTCTCCGCCAGCGAGTAGAAGATTTCGTCGAACGCTTTCGTCAGACGCCGCGTCTCTTCGTCCGCATACACACCCGCGCTCAACGCGCGCAGAGGCAGAGTCGTTCCTAGAACCTCAGACGCTTCGTCTTTGCTCATTCCGCGAACGAAGTCTGCGAAGAAAGAGATCCGGTCCAGCTTGGTGAATAAAACGTATACCGGAAAGCTGATGCCCAACAGCTGCGAAACTTCCTGCAGGCGTATTGAAAGCCTTCGTGCCGCCGAGACCGCGGACTCGCTCGCGCCGGGCTGCAGGAAGTTCTCGCAATCGAAACACACCACGGCCGCTCGTGGTGCCTGTGCGCGTTTGCCGATAGCCGCCGAGAATCGTCCTGGCTGCAGCAGCCTTACAAGACGTCTCCAACGGTCCGCCTGTCCCATCATCGAACCAGCCGGGTCCACGAAAATCGCCTGTCGCGTGTACCAGATATTCGCTGTCGAGGTAGGCAGCACTTCGTTATCCCGATAAACCTGCCCCGCCAGAAGTTCAGGATCGAGCGCAGAATGAATAAGGACTGTCGTCTTGGTCGCACCGGCCTCCCCAAGAACAAACACTAATGGAAGGCTGCCCAGGTTGGTCCCGCGCCCCAAAGTCGAGTGTTTCAGTCGGCGGACCGCTTCGCGCACTACATTGTCCAGATCGTCAGTGGCACCAGCTTGGCCTTCGTCTTCGCCGGACGCCTCTCTCGCCTTTTTTACTTTGTGGACATAAAAGTAGGCGACCACCGCGCCAATGATTCCCACCAGGGCGAGCACTCCGCGTAGAATCCACACGTCCGTGCCGTGCAGAGACATCCACCGGCCCAGAAACCACACCAGCACCAGATAAACCAGCAATACTACTGTGGTCACCCAGTACAACATCCCCATCCCCCTATTTGAGTAATCCGGCGGCAAGCGCGGAAAGCGATGTCGCACCCGACATCAGCAGAATCTTGAACGTAACGAAAAGCACGACCGCCAGGCTGACCGTGATGAGCGCCATGATCCCCAGCCTGCGGCTCCAACGATCGGATTGCACCAGTCGCACCGCATCTGCGGGAATCGCTCCCCGCGGCGACAACGGGCCCGCCGGACCCCGCACTCGCCGGATCTTCTCCTGAATCGCCGCCATAATCGATCTCAGGTCCCCGCCCGCCGCATATCTTCCTTTGAAACCCAGCAGCAGGCATAGGTAATAGACCTCCAGCAGGTCGGCGGTTTCGGGCGAATCATTGCGGTTCAGTGTTTTTTGCAGTTCCTGAAAGAAAATTTCACCCGCGAGTTGATGACCAAATAGTTCCGCCTGCAAGGGCAGCCGCGGCCAATTCGCGAACACCGGATTCCCCGAACTCAGCACCGACTCGTCCAGGAAGGCCACCACGCCAAAAATTACCTGCTTCACATCCTCCGGGCTGCAACCGCGGCTCCGCGCATCCTGCTCGGCCACACGCAATGCCTGCCGCATCTGGGCTCGAAAGGCCTCCGCGTCCTGCACCGCTTGCCGGTTGTAGCGCAACCGCACTACGGCAGTGAATACTTCCTGAAATCCCAATGCCAGGTTCCAGCCGCGACGATCCATTGCCGGACTCGATCCGCGATAGCTTCCCAAAGGTGTGATTTGTGTCGATCCCATATCAACTCTCGAGCAGCACAATCAGTTCAATTTCCGGAGAGGGCAGGTCCCCAGGCACATACACCCCTACGTTGCGCGTCCGCATGATGTGCTCCCAGCAAGGTCCGCTACGGCTTACGACAAAATACTGCGCATCGACCTTCGCCGAAATCGCCGACGGAGGTACCTGGATATGGTTTAGTGTCAGGCCGGGTAGCGCCCGTTTCACCAACTCCGAAACAAATTGACCGGAGCACACCTTAACCAACTGCAATGTCTTCGAGATCACGTCCGCCTCTCCGACCGGTGATCGCACACCAAGAATCCAACGCGATCGCCCCAGACAGCGCTGGTCCCGAATCTCTCCTTCGTAGAAGTATCGCGCAGCTGGCTTGAGCGGAATCACTACGGCCTGCGACGGAACAATGATTTCGAGATGCCGAATAATGTGCTCGTCCAGGTAGGCGAATCCTGGCCCAGGATCGTAGTGGTTATACGCAGGCAATGACCGCGGATTGCTGTCCAGGCTGAACGTGCACAGCGCCCCTGCCAGCCGTGACATTTCGCGAAACATTTCCTCGGGGTGCCGGTGCTTCGCCAGCAAAATATGCCGCAACGGCGTCAAACTCGAATTGATGGCATGCAGAAACCAGAACTGCGCGACCTGCCGCGCCGACATCCCCGTCTGAAATGTGCCGCCAGTCTGCTGGTGCTCCTGGGTGACAACCGCGCTCTTCTCCTCCAGAATTTCTACCAGCCGCTGCAGCATGGAAGACAGCCGCTCGCTCGCACTCAGCCGCAGGCACGGTGCAACATGCGTGGGATCGTAAACGAAGTGACCAGACTGATCCCGCATTACCCGCCCAATCGGGATCGTCAACAGGCTCTCATCTTCGACCGGCAGCACGACCAACCGGATATTTTTACGCCCCAACTGCACCGGCTTGGCGTCCAGACCCGTATTCTCATCGTGCACCATCTCAACCGTGCTGGTATAACGTGCGCTGCCGGAAGGAATTGGATCCAAGTCGCAGTTCTGCTGCCCCTGAACCCATCGCGGCACGGCCAGTGCGATCGTCAAGCTATCCGTCGCGGGCAGAAATTGTTCGACAATGTTTTTTGGGTCGGGGCGCGGGTCACACTCAGGAATATCGAATGGCAGGCCGTCCTGAAACATTCCCCGCGCGTGCAGCAGGCTTACGGTTCCGTTGCGGAGCGCATCGGCATCAAGCTGGCAGGTGGCCAGTCCGTACGCATCCCGCCATAGGCTGGCCGTGGCAAAGTGGACGGCTTCCTCGAAGTAGCGGTTCTGCGCCTGAAAATGTTGGGGCGCCAGATACATCCCTTCCGCCCACACTACTCTCGACAACAACTTCATGCCGCTTCACCTGGTGACTGGGGAGGTTTTCAGCTGTGAGTTGCGCTTCACTGCCCGGCACAAACCTGTGCCTCGCGGCAACGTCTCACGTCTGGCCAGCGATGCTAGGCGACTCGCACTTCATTGTCAAGGAACTCATCCCTGCATCTCTCGCCACCCGAATCCCCTGATAATAAACGCAAAGTTCTCTGGCAATGCTCGATGGCGCGATCGAACTTTCGCTGAAACCAAAGTATTCGGACATGTGTCGTGTTCACGACTAGTGAGAGCGGGCCAAGGTCGAGAGCGAAGCCAAACTTTGATCGAGACGATAGTTGTATCCGAGACAGTGGGCATACCATTGGTGCGCAGTGGCGTAACCGGTCTTGAGCTCAATTGCACGCTGAAAGTGGTGTTCGGCAGTGACGAAATCGAAATCGTAATGGATCTGCGCCCATCCGTTTCAATCTGCTGGCTGGAGCCAATGTCAATGGTGACAACCATTTCACTAACGATCGCCCGCCG
>QIAK01000038.1:0-10520 GCA_003225515.1 Acidobacteriota bacterium
GACTCGAAAAAGCCGGCATCTTCGGCGACGGCAAGCAATTTTTCGTTAGGGATGACAATCGTGGTGTCGACCGATTCCATGAGTTCCGAAATGCCACGGTCGGCTTGCTGCATGCGGCGTTTGCCCTCGAATGAAAACGGCTTGGTCACGACCGCAACCGTGAGGGCACCCATTTCGCAAGCCAGGGACGCGATGATGGGAGCAGCTCCGGTGCCGGTGCCGCCGCCGAGGCCGGTCGTGACAAAGACCATGTCGGCACCTTCGAGCGCTTCGATAATTTTGTCGGAGTCTTCGAGCGCAGCTTTGCGGCCGACTTCAGGATTCGCGCCAGCGCCGAGCCCATTGGTGAGCTTGACGCCGAGCTGCAGCTTCACCGGGGCGTGCGACATGCGCAGCGCCTGCAGGTCGGTGTTGGCGACGATGAATTCAATGCCCTCCACGCCGGCATCGATCATGCGGTTGACGGCGTTGCCGCCACCCCCTCCTACACCGATCACTTTGATCTTGGCGTCGTTGCGGGCCTCTTCGTTGAAGCTGATGCGAATTTTCGGATCTTTTGTCATAGCGTCACCTGTAATTGAAATTCAAAACCATCAGCCACTAAGGGCACGAAGGTGCACGAAGGAAAACAATGAACAGGCATTCTTCGTGTAACTTCGTCTTCTTCGTGGTTCAAGCTCTTATGCTCCTTTGCCTACCAACAGCGCCTTCAATCTTGAACCCCAGCGATCTTCCTGCAGGCCGCGTGCGATGCGGGCACGCTGGCCGTAATTCAGCATGCCCAGTACAGTGGCGAACTCGGGTTCCGATAACGTGGACGGCATCTTCGCCAGTGGCGCGGGCCACGATAGACGCACTGAGCGGCGCAGTACGGATTCGGCCACATCGAAAATTCCGGGCAAGCGCGACGCTCCGCCGGTGAGCACGATGCCGGCTAGGCAAACGTCGAACATGCCGCTATGGCGCAGGTGCTCGCGTAGCATCTCGAACAATTCTCTCGCCCGCGGCTCGAGAATTTCGGCGACCAGGCGCTGTGGAAGAAGCCGCGACGGACGATCGCCGACGGACGGTACTTCCACTTCGTTGCCTTCGGGAATCAAAGTCACGATGGCGTTGCCGTAAATCTTTTTGATCTTTTCCGCGTCGGCGAGCGGCGTGCACAGACCGACGGAGAGATCGCTGGTGAAATGATCGCCGCCCACTGGAATCACGCCTGTGAAGGCGACGGCGCCCTGTTGAAAAACAATCAGCTCGGTTGAACCAGCGCCAATGTCCGCGAGACAGACTCCCAGTTCGCGTTCGTCACTGCGCAATATGGAATCAGCGGCTGCCAGCGGCTCGAATACCGTATCGTCGATATGCACCCCGGCGCGATTCACCGCCGTAATCACGTTTTGCGTCGCGCTGGTCGCCGCCGTGACCATGTGGACCCGAACCTCCAGGCGTGCCGCCATCATGCCCAGCGGATCATGCACTCCGGCTTGGTCATCGAGAATGAATTCCTGGGGCAGGAGATGGAGAATTTCGCGGTCGGCGGGCAGCGGGATGGCGCGGGCACGGTCGACGGCCTGCTTGATTTCATCGCGTCCGATTTCGCGCGGACGCGTGCCCAGGCTGATGCCGCCGTGACTATTCACGCCACGCACATGCACTCCACCGATACCCACAATGGCTTGCTCGACCGCAGCGCCGGCAATGTCTTCCGCGGCTTCGACGGCTTTCTGAATGGCTGCCACCGCCTTATCGAGTTCGACGATCACGCCCTTGCGCGAAGCAACCCGCTGTCGCTCAGTTCCGCCATCAGCGCACAGGTCTTCGCGCTGCCCACGTCGATCGCCGTAAGAAAGCTTCCTTGCTGGTTCCCCATTGCCTTATGAATCCCTCGACATCAATTAGTCTGAAATCGCATTCGCTTGCTGCTTTGCAATTGCCGCACTCGGCTTTGGAACCGCTGGCTTCGCCGTCACAGCGGGCCTAGCTGGCTTCTTCGCTTCCGGTTTCTGAGGCGCCGCTGCGTTCGCTGCAAGCTTGGCACCCGGCGTGGCCACCTTTGCTGCCGCCTTTTTCGGAGCAGGGCTCTTCCCCCTAGCGGTCGTTGCCCTTGGAGCCGCTCCTTTGACCGTCGTTCGCCTGGCCCTGGTGCGTGCCGGCGCTTTCTTCGCGGCAGCCGCCTTGGGATCGAGTTTCTTCTCGGTCAACTCGAATGCCGGTTTTGGCAACGTGCGATCGTGCGGCGTCATGCGCGTAATGAGGGCCGCAGGCTTCACGCCTGCCATAGCAGCCGCCCTCGCCGACGATGCAGCCAGCGCGGGACGCTTCGGCTTGCCTTCCATATCAGGATTGACGATCACCTGATTGTCGTAGCGCAGGTTCACCGACTCGAGCTTTTGAAATTGATGGCGCCACTCTTGCACGTGGCTGACGTAAGTCTTATAACGCCTGAGAAAATCGGACGATCCGAGTTCGACGAGCACGTCGCCCGCCGGATCATTGACCCGCACCTTCAGATTCTCCAGATCAGAAAGATCTACTTCGCTCAGATCCTGCGAATAGCGCGCGCCTCCGGAATCGAGGTCGCGCACCAATGCGTTGTAGGCCTTCATCCGCGGAGCGCGCGTCGAGAGCGGCTCGCCGGGATTCATCCCCAGAATCACAGGAAAGGAATATTTATGTTTTTGCGGCAGCTCCATCAGCACGCCACCGGCATCGATCAGGGAAATTCGCGGGCCCACGCGTGCGAAGGCCACAGGCGTCCGCTCGTGAACTTCAACGTTCAGGCGGTTGGGCACGAAGCGCATCACGCTCGCCGATTCCACCCAGGGAATCTGTTCCAGCTGCGCTTTCTGTTGGGCCAGCGGGATAAAGAAAATGTTGCGTCCGATATCGGCGCCCATCACTTCCATGATTTGCGCCTTGGTCACGTTCTGCATGCCGGTGACGTCGATGTTGTCGCTCGACTCCACGCGAAAACGCCACGAGCGTTCGCCATATTCATACAGCGCGGCGGCGGCGATTGCGGCGACGCACAGAATTGCGGCGACGATTGTTGCCCACAACAGGCGGCTGGCGGCTTTCTTGGGAAGTGAACTGCGGCGGGCGGAGACGCGCTTTTGCCCGCGCAGGAAAGGGGATTCCTCGTCTACATCCAGATCGACCAGACGCGCATCGTCGAGTTCTTCGCGCGCCGACTCTTCCCGGGCCCGGTCTTCTCGCGACCGATCCGGGCTGGATGGGTACAACTCCTCCTGCAAGATGGTGCCGCTGACTTTTCGCGCCATCAGTTCAGGACAGTTGTCGTGAGGAATCGCTGAGCTTTTTCAATATAGCTTCATTTCTCGAAATGAGATAGATAAAAAACAAATTCTTTTGCACAGGCGGGAACCGGATTGGGAACGGGGTGAGTGGTACGAGGTGTGGATAGTCGAGTGAGTGGGCAGGAGCCAGCAAGCAGTGGTCATTCGAATTCAATTACAAGACTCTGAATGATCACTGATCATTGATCATTGATCACTGGCGCCTGGTCCCTGGTCGCTGACCCCTGACCTTAAACTGGGCCTTGCGAGCTGGTTTCGATGTGAATCTGCGGCATCGCGGGCATCTTGATCCGCGGAACGGTCACGCGTACCCGGGGACAGACCGGAGCCGGAATTGATTTGAGAGCCATGGGAGCAAAGGCCGCGCTGGCAATCTTGAAGTGAGCCGATTTAGCGGCGAACTTCACTTGCATCCGTTGCTGGGCTGCTTCCAGCCTCGCGAACTGCGCTTCTTGCCGGGCCGACATCCGATCGAAATCTTCGACGAACGCTTCGGAGTGGGCAATTTTGCTCTCTGCCATGCCCTCGTGGAGCCTTGTCTCGTTGATCGTATTCTGGACGCGCGCCAGAGCGGAAGACAAAGGGCAGGAAGCTGTTTCGTTTCGCGCCGCGAGCACCTGCGCCTGGACCAATAGCCGGTCAGCACCTTCCGAGGCACGATCCACGAGCAGTGCTGCCCGATCCTGTATACGGTCGGCAACCTGATGGGCCCACTGCAGTCCACCGTCGTGATAGCTTGCGTTCAACCCGGCTGCCAACACTCCTGCGGTCAGCCACCCCATCGCTGTGATTTTCATAGCCTTAACCCCTTATGCCTGATAGACGGAGGGCGCTTCCATCGGTTAGCAATAAAAGATACGGGGCGGAGCGTCGGTTGGTTCCGTACTGGAGGAAAAAATTTAATCTTCTACGTGGAGTCCTCAGACCTGCAGCTTTTTCAGATATGGCACGCTGGCTTTCATCATGTCCAAATTCATTTCGACGAAATAGTTCTTGATGCCGCCGGTTTTCGCCGCGCTAAAGATTTTCTTCCAGTCCAGTGTGTCCTGGCCCACGGGCATGATTTTCTTGGAGGTCGAGGACCAGCCCTGTACGTGCATGGAAATGAAGCGGCCGGGATACTTCATAAAATATTCTGCAGCCGAGTAGCCCTCGCTGATAGTCGAGACCTGGAACTGGAACTTCACCAGCCTGGGGTCGAGCAGATCGAAAAGCACGTCGTAGGTGCGCTTGCCGTCTACGTGTGAGAGTTCGAAATCTTCGTTGTGCAGTCCCTGCTGGATGCCGGCTTTGGCCGCCTGTTCACCCATTTTGTTATATTCGTCGGCCGCTCGCTTCACATCGTCCATGGTGGGATTTTTCGGCCCATCGAGACTGGGCACCAACATTTGGGTCAGGCCTACATCTTTGGCCCAGGCGATAGCGCGGGGCTGATCTTTTCTGAGTTCGTCGATACCGAAGTGAGAGCTGATGCAGCTTACCCCTGCATCGCTGAGAATCTTACGCAACTCGGCGCCTTTATATTTCGCGAGACCTGCAAAGCCGGAGTCGTTGTAACCGACAGGAGAGCAGAGTTCGATGGTTTGAAATCCGGCGGCGGACAGCTGTTTGATGGTGCCGGGAAAATCCTTGGCGATCATGTTGCGGACGGGCCATGTCTGACAACCGATTGGAAGGCCGAGGGGATCTGCGTTTAGTTTCAGGGCGCTCGCCGAAAGGAACCCTGCCGCCGCGCCGCAGGTTGCGGTCTTAAGAAATTGTCTTCTTGATGTAGACATGGATTGCTCCTCGTTCGATTATTTAGTTCCAGCCCTGCGATTCCTTTGTTCCCCCGAATTGCGCATCACCGAGTAGCGATGAATTTGGCTGGCGTCGGCATTCTACGGCGATCTTTATCGATGATCTATATTTTTGAAAAGGCGATTTTCATCCGTTGTCCCCACTGGGCCCAGGCTCGCGCGCTTTCAGCTTTTCAAGAATCATCGGCCCGAACTGCGAGACGCTGCCTGCACCGAGAGTCAGGATCATATCGCCGTCTTCGGCAACGGCCGCGGCCGCGTCCACAGCTTCAGCGGCCGAACTCGCGTAACGGCCCACGGTTGCCGTCTTCTCGCGGATGCGTTGCGCGAGGATTTCGCCGGTGATGCCCTCGATGGGCTTCTCGCTCGCAGCGTATATGTCAAGTACGAACAGCGAGTCGGCGTCGCCGAACGCAGTCGTAAATTCTTCGAGCAGATCGCGAGTCCGGGTAAAACGGTGGGGCTGGAAAATGACGTGAATCCTGCGAAAGCCACACTGGCGCGCCGCGGCGAGCGTGGCCTTAATCTCAGTGGGATGATGCCCGTAATCGTCAATGACGCTCACACCCGCAGCCCGTCCGCGCAACTGAAAACGCCGGTCAACGCCGCGGAATTGGTCGAGCGCACTGCGGATTGCGTCCACGTTAATATCGAGGCCCACGCCCACAGCAATCGCCGCCGTTGCGTTCAAAACGTTGTGCAGGCCAGGCACATGCAACGTGAACTCGCCGAGATCATTTTTTTGAAAGGTGATGCGGAAGCGGCTCAACGGGCCGGAGTCCCCGGCTGACGATTTCTTGTCATCGATCTTAATCAGAAAATCAGAGCCGCGCTTCGTGCCATACCTCACAATACGGCGCTGGACGTCGGGCAGCAGCCTGCGCAGTAGCGGATCGTCGTTGCACGCCACAACCATTCCGTAAAACGGCACGCGGTCCATGAAGTCGAGAAAAGTTTTCTTCACGTCGCGCATGTTCCGGTAGCAGTCCATGTGCTCGCGATCGATGTTGGTGACCACCGAAAGTATGGGGGACAATTTAAGAAAGCTGCGGTCGCTCTCGTCGGCCTCGGCCACAAGATATTGCGATTTTCCCAGCCGCGCGTTCGATCCCATGGCGTCGACACGGCCGCCGACCACTACGGTGGGATCAAGCCCGCCGGCTGCCAGCACCGCCGCTACCATGGAAGTCGTCGTCGTCTTGCCGTGCATGCCGGCGATGGCAATACCGTATTTCAGGCGCATTAGTTCGGCCAGCATCTCGGCGCGCTGAATGACGGGGATATGGAAGCGGTGGGCTTCGCTGACTTCAGGATTTTCCGGAGAAATGGCGGAACTGGTGACCACAACCTCGGCGGCAGATACGTTTTCGGCGCGGTGTCCTTCAAAGATCGTCGCGCCCAAGCCGGCCAGTCGCTGCGTGACGGAAGAACTCTTCAGGTCCGAGCCGGAAACTTTATAGCCGAGGTTCAGCAGGACCTCGGCAATGCCGCTCATGCCGATGCCGCCGATGCCCACGAAATGAATGCGCTGAATTTTGGCGAACATGAAATCAAGTTCTTGGCCACGGATTTACACGGATCGCACGGATAAACCCAGAATAAAGAAATATCCCGTGAAGATCTGTGTTAATCCGTGGCTGAATCGTCAATTCCTGAGATCCGCGCAGCCATGGCCGCGATGTCATGAGCCGCATTGGGATGCGCTAAGTCGCGTGCCGCCTGGCTCATCTGTTGCAGGCGATGCGCGTCTTGCAACAGCGCTGCGATCGTCTCGGCCAGCCAGACGCCTTCCAGCTTCGACTCTTCGACTACGACTGCGGCTCCATGACGCCCCAGCGCTTCGGCGTTGACTCGCTGATGATCGTCCGCGGCCCGGGGGAACGGAACGAAGACTGCGGGCTTCCCTGCCGCTGCAATTTCCGCGACCGTGCTTGCGCCCGAACGGCACACCACCAGATCGGCGCGCGCGAAGGCTGCGGGCATGTCCTCAATGAACTTGAAAACTTCTGCCGATTCGCCCAGCCCGCGATACGCCGCCAGCGCGTCATTATAATCACGCTCGCCGGTTTGGTGAATGATGTGAATGCCAGGAGCCTCGCGCTGCAACACGGGGAGACAACGCATCATGGCATCATTGATGGCGTGCGCGCCCTGGCTGCCGCCGAAAACAAGAAGAGTCGGAACACCGCCGCGCTTGGGCGCGATCTCAAAGAACGCCTGCCGCACCGGCACGCCAGTCACTTCCGTGCGACGAAAATATTTCGCCGTCTCCTCGAAATGTACCGCCGCGCCTGAGACAAATCGTGCGACCATCCGATTGGCGAAGCCGGGAACCACATTCGGCTCGAATGCCAGCGTAGGGATGTGCTTGACCAGCGCCGAAAGCATGGCTGGGCCTGAAGCGTATCCACCGACGCCGATGACAACGTCGGGCGCGAATTCGTTGAGCATGCGGGACGCATCCCAGACGGCGCGAGGGAGGTCGAACGCGGTTTTTAAACGCGTCATGAAGCTGACATTTTTCAGCGCGCCGACGCGAACGAGTTGCAGGGGAAAACCCGCAGCCGGGACCAGCCGATTTTCGATGCCGCGCGCCGTTCCAATGAACAGGCACTCGGCGTCGTAACTTTTTTTGAGTTGATTGGCAATGGCCAGTGCCGGGATGACGTGTCCACCCGTTCCGCCGCCCGCCAGGATTGCGCGCATGCAGTGACTATAAACCAGAGCTAGTCCGCCAGGGATTTACACGGATTCTCACGGATAAACCAAGAGCCTTGCGAAAAACAATCCGTGGCAATCATTCCGCTTGCTTTGTGATGTTCAGCAGCACGCCCACGCAGGCCAGGGTCACGAATAGCGACGACCCTCCATACGAAACCAGGGGCAGCGGGATCCCTTTGGTGGGCATCATTCCTAGAACTACGCTGATGTTAATGAAGGCCTGCAGCACCACCATGGTCGTGATTCCGACGGCCAGGTAGCGGCCGAAGAGATCTTCCGTACGCCAGGAAGCGCGCATTCCGCGCCAGAGAAATATCGCGAACAGGGTGACGATGAACATGGCGCCGACCAGTCCCAGTTCTTCCGCGGTGACCGCAAAAATAAAGTCGGTGTGCGGCTCTGGAAGGTAAAACAGCTTTTGCTTGCCTTCCATCAGACCTGTGCCGGTGACGCCGCCTGTGCCTACCGCAATCAGCGATTGAATAATGTGGAAGCCTGTCCTCTGACGGTCGGCATACGGATTCAGAAATGCCAGAATGCGATCGCGGCGGAAGGCCACATGAAAGATCAGAAAATACAATGGCGCCAGCGACGCGCCGAACGCGTAGGCAAAATAACGCATGCGCATGCCCGCTACATACAGAATGCAGGCGGCAATTCCAGCGCAAGCGATGGCGGTGCCAAGATCAGGTTGAAGAACGATCAGCCCCAGACACACCGACACGGGCGCGGCCGCCGGCAATAAGGTGTTGCGCACGTCGTCGATGTTCTTGGAGCGGCTCTCCAGGGAGTAGGCGAGAAAGAGAATCAGTACGGGCTTGGCCAATTCCGAGGGCTGAAATGAGAAGCCGACGGCGTGAATCCAACGATGCGTGTTATGGGAACGGTCGAGAAAAAATACCGAGATCAGCAATAGCGTGGTGAATCCCATGAGCGAAAACACCATCGCGGGGTGCTTATAGCGGCGATAGTCCACACGCATGGTGATGACCATGGCGGCGAGTCCGGCAACCGCCCAGATCAATTGCTTCGACAGGAAGGCATACGGCGAGCCGAAGCGCTCGCGGGCCATGACCGCCGACGCCGAGAAAACCATTACCAGCCCGACAAATACCAGCAGCATGGTGACGGTAAACAGCCAGCGGTCCACACTCACGCGCTTTGCCATGGGAATTCATTTCAACACGGGGAGGTGGAGACGGGGAGAGGCAAATTGCCGATTGTTGATCTTTGAATGTTGATTGTTTTGGTTCGGGGCGAAGGGTTTGGGTGCCGCTCACTTCTTGCGCATCCAGACGCCCCACGTGACCGGCCCAGCTTCATCGTCGTTGATTGGATGGGCGACCGCCTTGAGGGCCAGCTTCATCTGACCATGATGGTAGCCCTCGTGCCAGATCATGTGCTGGAGCAGCAGGATCGGGTGATCGTAGTGAAGGTCCATGTGCCGACCTGCCTCCACTCTGCTCTTTACCGCATCGCGGACCGCCTTCGCGCTGTCGTTCAGCATCTGCGCGATGCGACCAGGGTCACGCTCGACCACCCACTCTTCCTTGGGCAGGTCTCTGGCGAACTCGGGGGCATCCAACGAACACAAGTCGTACATAGTGAATGTGTGTGAACATCTCCGCGATGGATGGGCTGCCCTCCATCGCCCTGGCTTCCAGTTCGCCCTCGGGGATTAGGTGGAGCAGGTTGAGCAGGATGGTGTTATTCCGGTCCCAAGAATCCAGCAGAGTCTCAAGTAATCGTTGATCCGATGTGTCCGGCATATCTACACACGTTGTTGATACGAAACTTGTGTCGGAGGGCTATACCTTCCCGCCCTCTCCGGCCAGTCCGTGCACGACGTCTTTGAACACTCTCCCCCGGTGCTCGTAGCTCTTGAACTGATCGAAACTGGCGCAGGCGGGGGCCAATAGGACTACGTCGCCGGACTGCGCGACAGCATTGGCTTTACGGATGGCGTTCTCCAGGGTCTCGGCGTGCACGACTTCGGGGCCACCGCTTTTCCCATGGGTTCCCGAAGAAGAGACGATCTGTGACTCGATCTTCGCCGCCGATGGTGTAGACGCGCTTCACGCGCTGCCGCAGCAGGTCGTTGAGCACGGTGTAATCGCTGCCCTTGTCTTTGCCGCCCAAAATCAGGTGGATGTTCGCGGGGAACGACTCCAGCGCTTTGATGGTTGCATCGACGTTGGTCGCTTTGGAATCGTTGTAATAATCGACACCGCGGATCGTAGCCACATATTCCAGCCGGTGCTCGACGGCTTTGAAGTTGCACACCGCCTGGCGAATCTTTTCGGGAGCGCAGCCCATCAGAGCGCCGGCACACTCCGCAGCCAGCACGTTCTCAAGATTGTGCGCCCCCTGCAGCGGAATTTCAGATACCTTCATAATCTCGCGCTGCTGGCCCGTACCGTCGCGGAACACGATATTTCCATCGCGCACCCACGCACCCTGCTGAACTTCTTTCTGCCGGCTGAACCAGAACACCTGCGCACGGGTTCGCGTTGCCATGGCGACGCAAGTGGGATCGTCGGCATTGAGCACAGTAAAATCATCTTCCTTCTGGTTCTCGAAAATGCGCGCCTTCGCGTCAACATACACCTGAAGTGTCCGATGGCGGTCAAGATGGTCAGGGGTGACATTCAGCACGACCGCAATCTTTGGACGGAACGTCTGAATG